>CAJYBK010000064.1 GCA_913064955.1 uncultured Flavobacteriales bacterium | reverse complement strand
GGCAATGATGGTCATCTTTTCGCTGCCTTTAGATATGTTCACCATTCTCATTGGTGCGATAGCCATTGGTATGGTCGTGGATGATACCATACACTATATGCATAATTTCAAACGCTATTATATCTTACATAATGATGTAGATGAAGCCATCAGAATGACCCTGCACTCTTCTGGTCGTGCTATCTTTATTACTTCTATGGTACTCAGTTCAGGATTTTTGGTATTTATGTTTGCAAGTATGCCAAATCTGTTTAATTTTGGACTTATTACAGGTATAACTGTACTTGTAGCAATGTTTACAAACCTTATACTGACAGAATCATTAATGAAATTGTTTATAAAGGAAAAGAATTAATCTAAATGGGTAATCCTGGAAGATTACCCTTACACACCCACACAGAGTCTGCAATAGTATCCGAAAGCATAAATGCAAGCTCCAATGCCTGAGAAGCATTGAGTCTTGGATCACACTGTGTATGGTAACGACTGGCTAGACCTTCATCCGTGATGGCACATGAAGTACTTCCCGTACATTCTGTTACATCATTTCCTGTCATTTCCAGATGTATCCCTGCAGCGATCGTTCCCATCTCTTTATGAATGGCAAAGAACTGCTCTACTTCTGAAAGGATGTTGTCAAAGTTTCTTGTTTTAAAACCTGTTGAAGACTTTTCTATATTTCCATGCATCGGGTCACAAGACCAAACTACATTTCTCCCTTCATCTCTTACTCGTTTAAGAAGTTTAGGGAAATACTCTTTTATTTTACCCGCACCCATACGAACGATAAGATTTAATCTTCCCTCTTCATTTTTAGGATTCAGTGCATCAATAAGTTCAATAAGTTCATCCTCTTCCATACTTGGTCCCACTTTACATCCAATAGGGTTTTGGATCCCTCTAAAGTATTCAATATGTGCTTCAGAAAGATCTCTTGTTCTATCCCCAATCCATAACATATGTGCTGAACAATCATACCATTCACCTGTCTCAGTATCTTGTCTGGTCAATGCTTCTTCGTAGTTTAGAAGTAATGCCTCATGTGACGTATAGAGCGTTGTCTGGTGTAGTTGTGGCATAGTGTCACTGTTCAGTCCACATGCTGCCATAAACTTCATAGAATGGTCAATTTTAGTACTTAGCTCATCATAACGTTTTCCAAGGGGATTATCTTTGATAAAGTCAAGGTTCCACTGGTGTACTTTGTTAAGGTCTGCCAAACCACCTCTTGCAAATGCACGCAAAAGATTGAGTGTAGCTGCAGACTGATTATAGGCTTTGAGCATATTTTTAGGGTTAGGAACTCTAGCTTCTTCATTAAACTCGATACCATTGATAATATCACCACGGTAACTTGGTAAACTTACGCCATCGATCTCTTCAAAGTCAGAAGATCTCGGTTTTGCAAATTGTCCAGCAATCCGACCTACTTTTACTACTGGTTTACCTGTACCGTACATCAAAACCATGTTCATCTGAAGCATGAGTTTAAAAAGGTTTTTAATATTTTTTGCATTAAAATCAGAAAAGCTCTCTGCACAATCTCCACCT
The DNA here is from genome assembly GCA_913064955.1 of uncultured Flavobacteriales bacterium. GTDB lineage: Bacteria > Bacteroidota > Bacteroidia > Flavobacteriales_D > Parvicellaceae > Parvicella. Next base: position 13,801 of record CAJYBK010000064.1, on the reverse strand, counting down.
TGGAGTAAAAATGCTTCTCCACGTCCCGCACGTGCAAGTTTCTCTTTTAATAATCTTGCTTCACCCGCACAAATAAGCGGTGGGTATGAACTCAATTCTTCTTCTATTTTTTTAAGAAGTTCTTGGTCTTCGTATGTTGGTTGTTGCTTTATGGGAAAATCTCTCCAGCTGCTAGGTGTCCAACTCATGGTATGTCCTTAAAAATAAATTGGATGATTATAGCTAAAAAAGATGAAAAAAAGGAATGAAGTTATTCACAGGGTGAAAGAAGGGTGAATAACTTTGTTTTATAATTACAATAAGATTTACTTTTTCACAACAAAAGTCACAAAATTTGCCCACTGAAAAACTGTTTCTACCTGTTTAAATCCGGCATCTTTACACATCTGTATATTTTCTTTTATGGTAAAGGGGATAAGCACATTTTCTAAAGCTTCCCGCTTCTGCGCGATCTCATATTCGCTGTACCCCTGCTCTTTTTTATACTCATAATAGATATCTATGAGCTCTTTATCAAGCTTTTTATCTTCAAAGACCACCTTCTCAGAAAAAATAAAAACCCCTTCATCATTCAATCCATCATAGAGCCTCTTAACAAGGTCTACACGTTGCATAGGACGGATGAACTGTAAGGTATAGTTTGCCACAATAATATCTTCTTGGTTATAGTCATATGTCAACATATCTGCCAATTCCAACTCTATATTTGCACCAAAAGCCTGACATTTTTGTTCAGCCCTGTCTAACATTGCTTGAGAATTATCAAGACCTTTCAGTTGCATTTTGACATCCATTTTACTGTGGAGATCCAGTAAGAACTTTGCCGTAGAAGAACCAAGATCAAGTACTTTTAACCCCTCTTCCTGTTCAGAAAGTATCAAGGAGATGACCAACTTCCGAACCTCATCATAAAAAGGCACCGAACGACTCAACATATCATCAAAAACAGAAGCTACCGCTTCATCAAATTCAAATTTTTTTTCTATAGGCTTATTAAATACTTTATCTTGCATCATCGTTTCTTTACATTTTATTTTTATTATTATATTAAAAGAGTATTCTAAATCAGTTGAAGAGCTATATTTATTTATTTTATGTTTTAATTTTGCTATCTTTTACTTATGAATAAGTAAAAGACTATATCCTCATCTACAAGGTTCTTACACTTCCTTCACGTTTTCCATAATCACCTGCCCATCCAATAGGTTTATAGTGCGGTGTGCAAAACCAGCATCACGGTCAGAGTGCGTTACCATTAAAATGGTGGCACCTTCCTGATTTAGTTCTGTTAAAAGGTTCATCACCTCAATACCATTTTTGGTATCCAAGTTTCCTGTAGGCTCATCAGCTAAAATTATTGTAGGGTTATTTACAAGTGCTCTTGCTATAGCCACCCTCTGTCTCTGTCCTCCTGAGAGTGTTCCAACCATCTTGTCTGACAAGTCAAGAACATCCATCTTTTGCATTGCATCATGCACTAACTGCTTATCCTCTTCACTAAATGAGCTAAAATACCCTATTTGTGATGTTCTTCCCATTTTTACAATATCTAAAACTGTGGCAGGAAAAGAGCTGTCGACAAGTGAGGCTCTTTGAGGGAAATAACCTATCTTATGCCAATCTTTAAAATCTCCGAGTTTTTTAATCTCATCCTCCACTAGGTTTGTCAATCCATTGAACTTTATTCCGTTTTTGGATCTTTGATAATTAGTTGCTGTGACAATTAGTTCATTTAAACCATTATAAACTCTTTTGGGATTATCAACAGAAATGTTCTTTCCGTCTACTACAATTTGATTCTTCAAATAATACACAATTCGTTTAGTGAGTTCTTTATGCAACTCCTCTTTTTCAGCAGCGGTCATTGCTTGAAATAAAATTATATCAAAATCATACGAATCATTTGACTTCAAAGGATTAGACACAAGCATTTCAAAAGTCTCAGACTGATTATTATCAGCACGACTCCAAGTATAGGTGTTTAGATGTTTTTTAGCGTTTTCATATGAAACACTTACCTCAACCATTTGAACATCCTTCATCACTTCTCCTTCAATAATAAATGATTTACCATATGGTAAAAGCGGGAAGTTTTTAAATGACCCATTTTCAAAATCCAATTTCACTATCTCGCCTTGGCCTAGGCATACAACACTAAACAATAAACTAAATGCAAGCGTAATTATTCTAATATTCATTTCTCTTTTTTTATCAAATGTATTCAAGTTTTCAATATAAATTATAAAATAAAGTAATTTCTCAAATTAATTTAGTCGTACCGTATTAAAACCTCTATCAGCGGTAATATTTTGTAACTTTACACACTTTATTACATGACATGAGAAAACCATATAAAAACAGACCAAACGGAGGTAAAAGACCAAACAAAAAGATTGTTCCCAATACCAACACTGAACAAACTTCGGGTGATGACCTTGTTAGAATAAATAAATACATTGCTGATGCAGGTGTGTGTTCAAGACGAGAAGCCGATAAACTTATTGCTGCCGGAGAAATTACGGTCAATGGTGAAGTTGTAAAAGAGTTAGGTTTAAAAGTAAACTTAACTGACACTGTAAAATACAACGGTAAACTTCTTAAAAAAGAAAGGTTCATCTACATTCTTTTGAATAAACCAAAAGATTATATCACAACAACCAATGACGAAAGTGGAAGGAAAACAGTTTTAGAACTAATAGAAGGGGCTTGCAAAGAAAGGGTGTATCCTGTTGGAAGATTGGACAGAAATACTACGGGACTACTTTTATTTACAAACGATGGCGAACTAACCAAACGACTTACTCACCCTAGTTTCAATGTCAATAAGACCTATGTAGCAGAATTAGATAGTTCTATTAGCAAGGAACAACTTCAAACACTAATGGATGGCGTTGAATTGGAAGATGGTTTTTCAAAATTTGATAGTGCGGAATATGACAAGCAAACAAATTCACATAAAACGGTAATTGTAAATATTCATTCTGGGAAAAACAGAATAGTTAGGAGAATGTTTGAAAGTCTTGGATTTGAGGTTAAGAAATTAGATCGAACTCATTTTGCTTCCTTAAAGAAGGGAAGTGTTACCAGAGGTAAATGGAGATTTTTAGCACCTAAAGAAGTTGGCTTTTTAAAAATGACTAAGTAATTCACTCACTAAAAGCGGATCATGTAATCTTCTTTCAAATAGGTTACATTTAAAAATACAATTCCCATTTCGTAGATATCAACTGTTGCCTGAACGCTCTTATGATTCTTTATCACATCCCAAGCTTCTTCCATATCTTTAGACCAGTGAATATCGTCAAAAACTATTATTAAATCCTCATTGCCAAGCATTAAACCTTGTTCAAAATAGGCTAAAGTTGCCTTTTTGGTATGATTACCATCAATGAAAATCAAACCGGCATCAGGATGATTGGAGAGAACTTGCGGCAATGTACTGTCAAAATTCCCTTCAATTGTGCGTACATTCTTTAAATTTAGTTGCTGAAAATTCTCTTTAGCAATCTTCAGTGTTTCAGGACATCCTTCTAATGTAACTACTGTTCCTTTTGGATTGGCTAGTGCCAAAAATCCTGTTGTTACTCCTAACGAAGTTCCAACCTCTATTACTTTGCTAATTTGGTTTACTTCCACCAATCTAAATAGCACCTCTGCATACTTAGACTTCTTTACTGAAAGCTTAGCTATGTCTTTTATTCTTCTCTTAGAATCTTTAAGTTTTTTACTACCTGCCCCAAGATCTAATACTGCTATCTCTCTTTTATCCTTGAGCATCTTCTTCTTCAACAAGCTAAGAGATAAAAAGGCGTAATATCCTTTCTCTTCATCCAAAATGATAGCCAATAGAGATCTCAACTTAACATCCTTTATTCGTGAAACGCCAGTAGCGTCCTTTAAATGTTTTATGTATGAAAATGCTTGATTAATCAATTTAAAATTCTCCTTATTGTAATGAATATTGTAATTTTAGCCCACTAAATTAATTGAAATTTTGATGAAGTCTAACTTAACCTTTCTGTTTATTCTACTATTTTCCTTTAGTGGTTTATCTCAAAATCATTTCAACACCAATGGTGTTCATACAAAAAACATCCCCTACAAGGTGTTTTATAATGCCACACTTCATGTAAGTGGTGATCAAACCATTCCAAATGGAATGTTAATCATCAAAGACAATATAATTGTGCATGCGGGGGCAAAAATCAAAACTCCTGAAAACTCTCTAACGTTTGATTTAAAAGGTAAACACATCTACCCTTCTTTCATCGAGTTAGACAGTAACTTTGGAATTGAAGAGCAAAAAAAGAACAAATCTAGATCACCTCAATACAATACAAGCAAAGTAGGTCCATATTATTGGAATGAAGCAATCAAGACAGAAGTAGATGCTATTGAACAATATACCTTCGATTCAAAAGAGGCTGAGAAGTTAAGGAAATTTGGATTTGGAACTATTCTTACGCATACGCAAAATGGTATTTCCAGGGGTTCAGGAGCGTTGATTACGCTTAATGAAAAACCTGAATTACAACTAATCAACGGTAAAAACACGCAACATTATTCTTTCCAGAAAGGTACTTCAAGACAGGTATACCCGTCCTCTCAAATGGGAGCAATCGCTTTGCTTCGTCAATATTTTTATGATGCTGAATTTCATAAAAAAAATATCAAAACTGAAAAAGTAAACCTTACACTAAAAGCAAATATTACTAACGAAAACTTACCTGCTTTTTTCTCGGTCAGAGATAGGTTAGCCATTCTGAGAGCAGAGAAAGTTGCTCGAGAATTTAACCTTCAATTCAATTATTATGGAAATGGTGATGAATACCAAGACATTGCTACTTTGAAAAACAGCATTAGCGGTACTGTTGTAATTCCTATTGACTTTCCTAAACCTTATGATGTGGAAGATCCTTTTGACGCGATGTATGTTTCCTTAACTGAACTAAAACATTGGGAGATGGCCCCATCCAACCCGCACATACTTGAAAAGGAGATGATTAATTTTGCCATTTCTAGCAAAAACATTGACAAAGAGCAGGACTTTCTAAACAACTTAAGACTTTCAGTAAAAAGAGGATTGTCCAAAGCCAAAGCAATCAATGCATTAACCATTATTCCTGCACAAGTCATAAATGAAGATAAGAAAATCGGAACTTTAGAAATTGGAAAACTCGCCAACTTCATTATTTCTTCCGATGATATCTTTCAAGACAACGCCACTATTCAAGAAAACTGGGTGCAAGGGAGTCAATACATTATCAAAGAATCGGACATAGTCAACATTAACGGAGAGTACAATCTAAATGTGAACCAAATAATTAGAACTCTCTCTATCAAAGGCTCCTCAGAAAAACCAAAAGGAGAGTTAACTTACAATATAGTTGCAGACAGCATATCTAGTTCAGGCGACTTAGTTATTGATAACGTTACAGGGAAGCCTATAAAAGTAACTAAGGAAAAGAACGTTGCGGTCAGTATTTCTTATGAAAAAGACTTCATTAACTTGAGTTACACGCTTGCAGAAGGCATTTACAGAATGAGTGGTAACATCAATTATGATTCAGGAAGTTGGGATGGAAAGGGTCAGACGCCAGAAGGAAAATGGGTTGACTGGACGGCAATTAGAAAAGAAAAAAGCAAAGTAGATAAAGAGGAAAATGAAATAGTATACGATACTATCACTAGTCATAAATTTAACTACCCGATGGTTGCTTATGGCTGGGACTCTCTTCCTGCTGCTACACCTGTTTTAATCAAAAACGCAACTGTATGGACCCTTGAAGAGCAAGGAACAATTGTAACTGACGTACTAATTAGGGACGGAAAAATAAAAACTATTGACAAAATATTAGACGTAGTGGATCCATCAACCATCACTATTGATGGAAAAGGAATGCACCTGACTCCTGGAATAATAGACGAACATTCTCATATCAGTATTTCAAGAGGTGTTAACGAAGGGTCGCATGCTATTACTGCTGAAGTTAGAATTGGAGATGTGCTTCGCAATGACGATGTTAATATTTATCGACAATTAGCTGGCGGAGTTACAGCATGTCAATTACTTCATGGGTCGGCTAATCCAGTTGGCGGACAAAGCGCTTTGATTAAACTGAGATGGGGTCTTAGTCCCGAAAAGATGAAAATAAAAGGTGCCGATGAATTTATCAAATTTGCATTAGGCGAAAACGTAAAACAATCCAATTGGGGCGCTCAGAATAATATTAGGTTTCCGCAAACTAGAATGGGAGTTGAACAAGTATATTACGATGCGTTCATTCGAGCTAAAGAATATGAAACAATATGGCAAGCTTATGAAAAAGAGTCTTCTAAAAAGAAAAGTAAAGCCATCGCTCCTAAAAGAGACATTCAACTGGACGCATTACTAGAAATAGTAAACAGCAAAAGATTCATTACATGTCACTCTTATGTTCAGTCAGAGATCAATATGTTAATGCATGTTGCAGACTCTATGGGATTCCAGATTAACACTTTTACGCATATTTTGGAAGGATATAAATTGGCCGACAAAATGAAAACACATGGTGTAGGCGCATCTACTTTCTCAGACTGGTGGGCATATAAATATGAAGTGAACGATGCCATACCTTACAATGCTTCTTTACTGAATCAAATGGACATTGTCACCGCGATAAATTCGGATGACGCAGAAATGGGTCGAAGACTAAATCAAGAAGCGGCTAAAGGAATTAAGTACGGTGGAATGTCCGAAGAGCAAGCGCTCAAAATGGTCACTCTTAATCCTGCGAAACTACTGCACCTTGATGACAGAATGGGATCCATAAAAGAAGGTAAAGACGCTGATGTTGTATTATGGAGCGACAATCCGCTCAGCATTTACGCAAAAGTTCAATACACCATCATCGATGGAATCATTTATTTTGACCACAATAGAGATGCTCAAATGCAAGTTGACATTCAAAAAGAAAGGGTGCGAATCATTAATAAAATGATAGACGCAAAGAATGGCGGAAGTGACACTCAGAAAGTTGTTGGTAAAAAAGAAAGAACCCACGTTTGTACATCAATTGATGAAAACGAACAATAAGCATATACTATGATTAATTTAAATTATTTCAAAACAAATCTTTTGCTGCTAAGTTGCATATTAAGCGCTTTAGCATTTGGACAAAATGCGCCAACAAAAGTCAATACTCAAAAAATACTTTTAATCAATGGAACAGCACATGTTGGCAATGGTAAAGTGATTAAAAAATCTGCAATCGGAATTGAAAATGAAAAGATCATTTTAGTGAAAGACGCCTTGGCCTACACCTACGCCAAAGACGACTACGATACGATCATCAATCTTTTAGGCAAACATGTTTACCCGGCTTTTATTGCTCCAAATACCACATTAGGATTGACAGAAATTGAAGCAGTAAGAGCTTCAGTTGATGAAAGAGAAACGGGAACTTTTAATCCGCACGTAAGATCTATTATTGCTTATAATACAGATAGTAAAGTTACTCCAACGGTAAGAACAAACGGCATTTTAGTAGGACAAATCACTCCAAGAGGAGGGGTTATTAGTGGCTCTTCATCCATAGTTCATTTTGATGCTTGGAACTGGGAAGACGCAGTATATAAAATGGATGATGGACTTCATTTAAATTGGCCAAACTCAATCCAAAAGACAGGCTGGTGGGCTGAGCCTGGACCTGCAAAAAAGTCTGACAAATACACGGATGGCATTCAAAAAATTGAAGAATTCTTTGACTTGGCGGTTGCCTACCAAACCCAAAAAAGTATCTCTACAATTGATCTAAGACTTAAGGCTATGGAAAAAGTTTTGTCCGGAGAAAGTAACCTATACATTCATGCATCATTGTACCGAGAAATAAATGACTTAGTAAATTTCAAAAAGAAATATAATATTGCAAAAGTGGTAATCGTAGGTGGATATGATGCCCATCTTCATGCAAAAAAATTATCATCGAATAACATTGGTGTTATCTTGGAGCGAGTTCATAGTCTACCGGAAAGACCCGAAGATGATGTTAACTTGCCTTTTAAACTCCCTAAAATCCTAGCAGATGCTAAGGTTACTTTCTGTTTTCAAAACTCAGGGGATATGGAGCAAATGGGAACAAGAAACTTACCTTTCTACGCAGGCACGGCAGTTGCTTATGGCTTGGATTACGAAGAAGCGGTAAGAGCACTCACTTTAAACACTGCCAAACTTTTAGGAATAGATGATAAAATAGGCAGCATAGAAGAAGGCAAGGACGCCACTATATTTGTTTCCGAAGGAGACGCGTTAGACATGCGAACAAATGATGTGACTTTGGCATTTATTCAAGGAAGAAGTATCGTTTTAGATAACCATCAATTAAAAAATTACGAAAAGTATAAAACCAAATTTGGTTTAAAATAAAAACGACCTCACTGAATGAAGTCGTTTTTACTTTTTTGAAAACCTAACCAATAAAAGGCAAACTAAAAAATTGATGAAAAGAATTCGTTACAGACGTGCATTCCGCTTACCTCTGTAACTTAGTTGCATAGTAAAACTACTCTAAACACTTTGTAATAACAACCAGTATTGAAGAAACGGTAGTTAAGAAATAGTAAAGGGTATTGCATTAGAAGTATCGGAATTTTGATATTTTTGATCAACTAAAAACAAAGCACTTGATTACTGCAATAGTCATAGATGATGAACTACCTGCAAGGGAAAACCTTAAAATTCTAATTGAAGAATTCTGTGCAGGTATTTCTGTACTCGCCACTGCAGGAACAATTCAAGCGGCTAAAACCCTAATCCTTGACAAAAAACCAGATGTAGTTTTCCTTGATATAAGAATGCCTTCAGGCGCAGAAGGATTTGACTTACTTGACTCTTTAGATTCCATTGATTTTGAAATAGTATTTGTTACTGCTTTTAAAGACTATGCCATCCAGGCATTCAAGGCTAATGCAATTGACTACATTCTCAAACCTGTTGAAATTGACGAACTTATTAAAACAGCGAAAAAGTTGGTTTCCCATTGTGAAAAGCCACTTCAAAAGGAGAATAAAAAAGAAGTTGTAAAAAATACCTTCAACACAATTAACAATCAAAAAGTTGAAAGAATTGCAATCACTCAGCTTCATGGAATCAAATTAATTGAAGTAAAAAATATAGCAAGATTACAATCCCAAAGTAATTATACAGAGATTCACTTCAAGGACGGTTCAAAATATTTAGACTCCAAAACACTTAAAGTTTATCACGAAATATTACCAACTGACCAGTTTATGCGTCTGCACAATTCTCACATTGTCAACCTTGGTGAACTATCTGAATTTCAAAATGAGCAGGGCAACATAGTAATTCTCAAAAATGGAGACCAAGTTCCCGTGAGCAGAACTAACCTATCGCTTCTCATGTCCTACTTTAAAACAATTTAAATTAGAACAATTCTAAATAGAGTTCATTAACTGTGTAAATTTCTAAATATTCCATTATTCGTAAACCATTATCTTTCTCAAACGTTATATTTGCGAAACAAAATTTTAAAACTTAATTAGATGAGTGAATATGGAATAACAAAGTCGTCTGTGGGAAGAAAGATATTGATGGCTTTATCCGGATTTTTTCTTTTGGTCTTCTTACTACAGCACTTTGCAATCAATATGCTATCCGTAATAAGCGATGATGCATTTAATACCGTCTCTGACTTTATGGGCTACAACCCGTTAGTTCAGTTTGCTTTACAACCTGTACTGATTTTTGGTGTAATTTTTCACTTAGCAATGGGTATGTATTTGGAGTTCCAAAACACAAAAGCTAGAAACAAAAAATACGCAAAAAATAATGGAGCGGCTAATTCCTCATGGATGTCGAGAAACATGATAATCACTGGTGTGATGGTACTTTTGTTTTTAGGATTACACTTCTATGATTTCTGGTGGCATGAAATTACTGAAAAGTATTTAGAAGGTGGAGCAGAATCATTTACTGGTTCAGGAAGAGATACAACAAGATACTCACATGAACTACAAGAGAAGTTTGTGGATATTTGGAGAGTAATTATTTATTGTCTCTCATTTGTGTTCTTGTCTCTGCATTTATTGCACGGTTTTCAATCCGCTTTTCAATCAGTTGGGTTTAGACACAGCAAGTACACCCCATTAATCAAGAAATTAGGAACAGCATACGCTATAATAATTCCTGCTGGATTTATTTTTATTGCTTTATTCCATCACTTTAATCATTAATCTACCATGGCAACATTAGATTCGAAAATACCAGAAGGTCCAATTAAAGACAAATGGACTAATCATAAAAACAATATTAACCTAGTTAACCCTGCCAACAAGCGTCTTATAGATGTGATTGTTGTTGGAACAGGTCTTGCTGGAGGTGCCGCTGCTGCATCCTTAGCAGAAATGGGATACAACGTAAAATCATTCTGCTACCAAGATTCTCCAAGAAGAGCACACTCTATTGCTGCTCAAGGAGGTATCAATGCTGCTAAGAACTATCAAAATGATGGTGACAGTACTTATAGACTGTTTTATGACACTGTTAAAGGTGGAGATTACAGATCAAGAGAAGCCAATGTTTATAGACTGGCAGAAGTTTCTGCAAACATCATTGATCAATGTGTGGCACAAGGAGTTCCTTTTGCAAGAGATTATGGTGGACTTTTAGATAATAGATCTTTTGGAGGTGTATTGGTTTCCAGAACATTTTACGCAAAAGGACAAACAGGACAACAATTACTTTTAGGAGCTTATTCTGCGCTAAGTCGTCAGATTGGTAAAGGAAAAGTCAAAATGTACGGTCGTCATGAAATGCTTGACGTAGTTATTGTAGATGGTAAGGCTAGAGGTATTATTGCTAGAAATATGGTGACTGGAGAAATCCAAAGTCATTCTGCACATGCTGTTGTAGTTGCAACTGGTGGTTACGGAAACGTATTCTTCCTTTCTACCAATGCAATGGGGAGTAATGTTACTGCTGCATGGAAAATTCACAAGAAAGGAGCATACTTTGCTAACCCTTGTTATACTCAAATTCACCCAACATGTATTCCTAGATCTGGAGATCATCAGTCAAAATTGACATTGATGTCGGAATCATTGAGAAATGATGGAAGAATATGGGTTCCGAAGAAAATGGAAGATGTTCTTGCCATTAGAGAAGGGAAATTAAAGCCAACTCAAATTAAGGACGAAGACAGAGATTATTATTTAGAAAGAAGATATCCTGCTTTTGGAAACTTAGTCCCTAGAGATGTTGCATCTCGTGCTGCAAAAGAAAGATGTGACGCTGGTTACGGTGTAAACGCAACTGGAGAAGCAGTGTACTTAGATTTCAAAAGCGCAATATTTAGATACGGAACTGAAAAAGCTTTAGTTGAAGGTATTGAAAATCCTTCAGCTGCAAAGATTCAAGAATTAGGCAAGGCTGTTATTGAAGCAAAATACGGAAACTTATTCCAAATGTATTATAAGATTACAGATGACAATCCTTATGAATCTCCAATGATGATTTACCCTGCTGTTCACTATACAATGGGTGGAATTTGGGTTGACTACAACTTAATGACAACTATACCTGGTTGTTATGCTGCAGGAGAGGCTAACTTCTCAGATCACGGAGCAAATAGATTAGGAGCATCAGCATTAATGCAAGGATTAGCAGATGGATATTTTGTATTACCATACACTATTGGTGATTACTTGGCTAATGAAATTAGAACAGGTGAAATCTCTACTGACCTTCCAGAATTTAAAGCAGCGAAGAAAGAAGTGGAAGATCGTATTGCTAAAATGATGAACATCAAAGGAACTAAATCCGTTGATTACTTCCATAAGAGACTTGGTAAAGTAATGTGGGATAAAGTTGGTATGGCTAGAAATGTTCAAGGTCTGACAGAAGCAATGGCAGAAATTAGAGCGATTAGAGATGAATTTTGGTCTGACCTAAGAATACCTGGTACTGCGGATAGTTTAAATCCTGAATTGGAGAAAGCTGGCAGAGTTGCCGACTTCTTAGAACTAGGAGAATTATTTGCTAAAGATGCTTTGGAAAGAAGAGAATCTTGCGGAGGTCATTTCAGAGAAGATTCTGTAGAAGTGGGTGGAGAGCAAGAAGGGGAAGCCTTAAGAGATGATGTCAACTTCAAGCATGTTTCTGCATGGGAGTGGACAGGAGATCCTGCAACTTCTATTCTTCACAAAGAGGACTTGAAATTTGATAATATTGAATTAAAACAACGTTCATACAAATAGACTTAGGTCATTTGAATGATTTAGATAAATAGGGAAGGCTTTTTCCCTTTGAATAAAACTAAAATTATGGCAGAGAAATTTATAGACATAACGTTAAAAATTTGGCGTCAAAAAGATGCAAAGTCAGCAGGTAAAATGGTGGATTATCCAATGAAAAAAGTTTCTACGGACTCTTCTTTTTTGGAAATGCTAGATTTACTTAATGAAGACCTTGTAAACAAAGGAGAAGAACCTGTTGCCTTCGATCATGATTGTCGTGAGGGAATCTGCGGAATGTGTTCATTATTTATCAATGGAGAAGCTCATGGTCCAGATAGAGGAGTTACTACCTGTCAACTGCATATGAGAATGTTCAAAAATGGTGAAACTATTACTATAGAACCATTTAGAGCAAATGCTTTCCCTTTAATCAAAGATTTAGTAACCGATAGAGGATCATTTGATAGAATCATTCAGAAAGGAGGATTCGTAAGTGTTAACACTTCTGGTAATACACAAGATGCAAATGCTCTTCCTATTCCAAAAGTAGATGCAGACAATGCATTTGATGCAGCTACTTGTATTGGATGTGGTGCATGTGTTGCTACTTGTAAAAATGCTTCAGCGATGCTTTTTGTCTCTGCTAAAGTGTCTCAATTAGCTCTTTTACCTCAAGGTAAAGTAGAAGCTACTGAAAGAGTTCTAAACATGGTTCACCAAATGGACATGGAAGGATTTGGTAATTGTACAAATACTGGTGCTTGTGAAGTTGAATGTCCAAAAGGAATTTCACTTGACAATATCGCTCGAATGAATAGAGAATATTTGAAAGCAAGTATAATTGCAGAATAATACTTAAAACAACTATACCAAAAAAGGGTCTTGAATATTTTCAAGACCCTTTTTTTAGTTTATAAATTCTTTATTTCTCATCCATAAAAATCATTTTGTTACTATCATTTTTCCATACCGTATTAGAGAATAATTGACGCTTTTGATGCTCTTTATTTGTCCCAGCAATTGGCTGTAACACTCTTTCTATGTTCTCTCCTAACAGTACAGACTTTCCTTCAGGTACGCGTACTAGCACCTCTAACTCTTGTCCTCTAAACTTTTCGTCAGAACTAATCGACATGTAAGCACCAAGGTTTAAAACTCCATTTTCCACTTTACATTCATACTTCATCAATTCAGAATTCATAATAGCCTCTTTCTCGTTAATCCCTCTACTACTCCTGTGTACTTCCACTTTGTATGTTGAATCTTTTGAAGATTCAACTATAATCAATTTGGGGTACCCTAAATAAATACTATGATCTTTAACATCAATTAAATTTGCTAAGTCGTGATTATTTGATCTATCTATTTTATTTGAGAACACGTCATCATTTAATACTTCGATTCTCAACATTTCCGTATTTGGATTAATCTCTACATAATCAATAATACTCGCTTCATCTCTAAATTCAATCCCCAACATTACACTCGTAAAAGATAAAACTCCAATACTCACAATCCACAGTACTGTTAAGGACATTCTAAAGTGTCTAATATTAGATTTTACTTCAAA
>CAJYBK010000063.1 GCA_913064955.1 uncultured Flavobacteriales bacterium | reverse complement strand
TTTTGATGTAATGTGGAACTCTTCAAGCATAACAGCTAATTTTAGTCATGATGAATGGGAGGCCTACACATTTAACGCATTTACCAACCAAACTGGTGTGCCACTTAGCTTTATATCCAGAGACCCAAAAACCTTTGCCGTTTGTAAACTAACCAGTCCACTTTTAATTTTAACCAATGGTAGTTATTTTGCATGTACTGTACTAATTTCCATTCTCACCTTTATCCCTTTATGGAAGTTGTACTTCACATTTCTAGATTACTTCCCAATCCTTCCGAGAGAACTAGCTTTAGGAGTTTTATTCATACCATCTGTAGCATTCTGGGGAAGTGGTATTATGAAAGACACTATAACTTTTGCTGCTGTATGCTTGGCAGTACATACTTTAAATAACATAATCAATAAAAAGGAATATGTATTAAATGGTATTGTATTAATTCTCGCACTTTTCTCAATTTTAAGCATCAAACCATATATTCTAAGTATTTTGATTCCTTCCTTCGGCATATGGGTTTTTGCCATAGTTATAAAACAAGTAAAAAATATTATTTTTAGGTTTTTAGTTTTACCCTTTGTATTCATTCTTGCGATTGGAGGTAGTTATTTGATTCTAGACTCCTTAGGTGGAAGTATGGATAAATTTGCGCTGGACAATGCAATAGATACAGCGGTAATTACAAATGAAGATCTTAAAAATAATAAAAGTTACGGAGACAATAATTTTGATATAGGAAAATTAGATGGATCTATAATTGGCTTTATAAGTAAATTTCCTCAAGCAACATTTGCGGGTTTATTTAGGCCAGTAATTATTGAAGCAAGGAGCCCTGTGATGCTGCTATCAGGACTAGAAAACATAATTTTATTAGGACTGTTGGTTTTAACATTAATAAAAGTAAAATTATCCATTGTATTTAAATTAATTAAATCAACGCCAGTTTTAATTTTTTGCTTTACATTTTCAATACTTTTTGCTTTTATGCTTGGAATAACTACGCCAAATTTCGGTGCACTTGTTAGATTTAAAATTCCGTTATTACCTTTTTTTAGTGCTGCTTTGATTGTTATTTATTCTACTAATAAAATAATTAATGCTTCTTATGAAGACGAGAACTAAATATCACCTCCAAATATTTTAGAATATACATTGTGAGAAATATCCCTTCCCCTTCTATCCAATCCAATGCGCTGTATTTTTTCTCTTGTAGTATTACTTCCAATTAGAGAGTTAAAATTTTTCAAATTTAATTGGATTTCATTTTCCTTAAAACTAAAAGTAACACCTATATTATTTTGTTCAATCACATCACTATCCTCGCCTATATTCTTTGTAATTACGACTGGTAGACCATTTACCATATACTCTCCAACTTTTATTGGGCTTAAACAATTACTAAATGCTGACTCTTTATAAATTGCAATTCCAAAATCACTTGCAGATAGAAAGCTTGGCACCTCCTTTGGATCTGCCTTTAAAACATATATTTTAGATGAAACAAAACCACATCTCTCTAAATTGTTAGTTACATAAATTGGGTCCTCAGGGGTGAGGACTATCATTGTTAAATTATCTATATTATTATTCAAATTTTCAAATAGTTTAAACGCGATATCCTGGTAATAAATACCTCCAAATTTCCCCACATAAATACCAACTTTATCTCCATGATCAATGTTTAACTCACTTCGTAAACGTCTTCTAGCATCTTGATTAAACTTGAATTGATTAACATCTATTGTACAAGGTAAAACAATGATTCTATCTTCGTCAACACCAGACTCTATCAATGTTTCCCTATAGTTCTCAGAAACCGGCAATAAAAACTGGGCATTTGCGAATATTTTGTTTTCATAATTTCTTAATATCCTAGTCTTCAAACCTCTTTTTTTCCATTCTCCTGAAGTAATCATATAATCAGTATGTGGCTCCAAACTTTCTACCATGAAAGAAACATTATATTTTTTAAATAAATGATACCCTAAAATTCCAGCAAATGAGGATCTACAAATGCTAAAATCTATTATTCTTTTTTTATGAATTGATTTAAGAGTTTTCCAAGCTGAAAAAAAGGCAAGGAACTTATTAAAACCAGGTGAAAACCTTTTCTCAACAATGGGATAATGTTTTACTTTCCCTGAAAATTCCTTCTTAACATAACCGTTTCGTTCAAAACTTAAAAGATGGATTTCTTCAATTTCATCCATTCCTTTCAGAATTTCCAAATGCGGATAAACCGTAGCAACGGAAAGCGGATCACTGACACCCCAATATGTTATAAAAACGATCTTCATTTCTTAAATTTAAACAAGGTTCTAAATGCTGACATAAACATGCCTTTTTTAAAAAAGGATTTAAACATAATAGATCTACTTTTCCGCCTAAACGCTTCTTTGCTTTTTTCTGAAATACTAGAGTTTTTATTTAATTCCGCCTTACAAGTTAAATACCCTAACTCCAATGCAATTAAATTAGTCATTGCACTATTATTCTGTTGACGATATCTAAGTACAACAGAATCAACTTTTTTATAATTCCCTTCAATGGTATTCTCTATTAAAAATAGTAGATCCTCGCAATGGGATAAACCAACTTTAAAATAAGATTTTAGAATGCTAGTTCTAATCATCCAACTTACCCCCATGAAGCATTTACCGTCTATTTTAAGCAGACTTTCTCTTGGGTTGACTCCATCAAGTACAGGTTGGTATATGCCAAGCACATTGGTATTTGTAGAATCAACATATTCAACCCTACCGTCCACAAAATTTACATCATTTTTAAAAACAACTAATCTATCATGAATACTGTCTTTAGGAAGAATATCATCAGCATCTAAAAAGCATAAAAATTCACCGCAAACATTTTTAAGCCCAACATTCCTTGCTGCACTCACACCTTCATTTTCTTGACGAAAATACTTTATTCTTTCATCATTAAATTTATTTACTATATCCAAAGTCGCGTCCTTTGATCCATCATCAATGATTAACAACTCTAAATTAGAATGGGATTGATTAAGTACCGACTTTATTGCTTCGGAAATATACTTCTCGCCATTAAACACTGGCATAATTACAGAAACTAAATTATTCATATACTTAATAATCTCTTAAATAAGGCTGTAAATTCCAATTATTAACATTGAATATATCAACATCATTGTACTCTTTAGTACCATATAAAATAATAGGAGTTTTATATGAAAACGGGCCAAAATCTGCTCTATTTTTCACGAACCCCATACGCTTCAAATTATTTCTTAATGAAATCTCATTTGGTTGTAAAGTATAAATATATGTTGCTTTGGTATTATCAAAAATGTATAACATAACCATTTTTAAAAGTTTACTATTACCGGAAATGTTCACAAAATCAATACAATTCAAAAACACCCTATTTTTATCGTCAGTAGTATATACTACAAAGCCAACTATTTCATCTTCAAACATCACTCTTAACTTAACATACCTATTCCTCGAATAAGCTGCATAACGCCAATTAAGTTCATTCCTATGCAACAATTTATGAATAGGTTTAATAGATGGCTGTCTTTGATTAAAGTAAACATCAAACCTTTCATCAAAATCATCTACTCTATCAACTTTAAAAGTTGTTTCATTTTTGACAATCCTATTCAGTTTAAATAAATTTTTGTGTAAAAAAACATAATTCAACTTTATTAGAACTCTCCAATTAAGTTTCGTCACAAACCCACCATACGATGTTTCACCAGGAAAGCCAATAATACTCAACTCCTTATTGATGTTTTCTAGGTATTCATATGTAAGTTTTGCTAACTTAACAAACAAACCTTTCCTTTGGTACTTAGGCAACGTCATCGTATCCATTGATTGATAAAATGTCGTTGTTTTTCCATTAACTATATAAGTTTCTGGAATTACACCGTAAAAAGCAGCTACTTCCCCTTCGTGCTCTGCAATAAAACCAATTGCTTTACCCGCAGGGTTTAATTTATACTTCCATTCAAAATATTCTACATCCTTGTTTACGCCAAAACATTCTTTATAGATATTGGATAGAATCTCCGTATTTTTAAAATCATATTTTTTAAATGTAAACTTCATACCCTTATAAATTGTATTTTTTCAATAATGAGCGATTTATATAAAACATTAATTCAGAAGGCGATTCTGACGTCAATCCAATTCTCGGAAATAAGAAATTTTCATTATGGAGATCTTCTACTTTAAACTTATTAGGGTTAGTTGTGTAAATATACTTATAATTTAAGTCTCTTAACTTCTTAATTACACCATCATCAAAGTGTTCTTTCTTTCCAAATGGAATTGCGAAATGTTGACTTTCGATACCAAAATAATTTAATATACAATCATGATTGCGACTAATCTGATTTGTTACTTCAACTTCATCCGTATTGCTTAACACGAGATGGTCACAACTATGATTACCTATATGAGCCCCTTTGTCAAGAAGTAAATTCAGTTCCTTCTTATCAAGGTATGTTTTAGGCATTTTATTTTCACTTCTATATCCTTCTACAAATTCTTTAGAGAAATGCCCTCTCTCCATAGTTGCCTTCACAATGTCCTCGTCTGCCTTAAATTCCACTTTGGCAAGTTGACTTAATCTACAACTATAATTTGAATCAGTTTCTAATAATGCATTAGTCACCCATAATTCATTATGATCAATGGCCGCTCCATTCACAAATAATGAAAATGGAATATTATTTTCATTTAATACTGGAAAAGCATTGGTTAAAACGCTTTGAAATCCATCATCGAAAGTTATAGCCGCATAATTTTTTTTTTTATTTAATGTTCTGTTTGAAACAATTGCTTCTAATGATATTATTTCAAAGCAATTCTTTATCAATTGAATTTGACTCCGAAATTCTTCAACTGAAGAAGAATAGTGCTCGGAATAACAACTTGAATTAGGATTTGAAACATCATGAAAAACAAAAATAAATCTATTTCCTTTTGAAAATTTAACAAACAATTTGCTGCTTAATATTTTCTTAGCCGTTTTTTTTAAAAATTGTTTCAATCTTCTAACTTATTTATTGTGGAATTAATAATTGATTCAATTTTAACAATTTGCATCGCGTAAGTGTTCTCACTTGCGTATTTCAATCTTTCCGAAACTCTAGTTTCCTTAAAGTAGTCACTATCATCAGAAATAAAACGATTAAACTTAGTTATTAAATCTGTAGTATCATTATACATACATAGTAAATTTTTATTTCGATATTCATAAGTATATGAACTAAAAATTGGTTTTCCACTTCCTAAATATTGCATTATTTTATGTGAATTATCCAACTGCCTTCCGAACTCTTTATACAGATAACAAACAAGACAGAATGACGCTTTGGCTAACACTTCTTTTACCTCATCAGAAGGAATCACTCCTTTAAAAATAACATTATTTAATTCTAATACTTTATAGTAGTAAACATTTTCCAAATGATATTTTTCATCTAACGGACCATAAAAATAAAAATCTATATCCGACCTTTCATAAGCTAACATAAATATGGCCTCCCAATCAATATATTTAATATTCAAATTACCAACATATACTCCGTGACTTCTTTCTTTTATTTCAAACTCAATTTCATCTGCAGTAACAATTGATGAGCATCCGTGGTCAATTTTAAATACATTCCTGTTGTACAATTTCATTCTATCACAAACACACTCTACAACAGATAAACAAAGATCTGCACTTAGATTTAAACTTTCAAAATTAAAGTTCTCCGTGTAATCCACAATATGAGAAATAGAAAACTTAGCAGTAAACAATTTCAAGTTAAACAAACGGGAAGTATCAAATGACCAAACGATATCAATTTCATGTCCGTCTATTCTTTTTAGAATTGAGGACACTTCCAATTTCATTAAAGAATTTGCAAACTTTAAAGGTAACTTCGATATCCCTGGTATTGTTCTGTAATCCGTTATCACCGTAACATTAGAAGATTCAAAATCAGATTTATACTCATTCTCTTTTGGATTTAAAAAATAAACATCATTATTCTTTGCCAATTCCTTTGCATAATAATGTTTGGAAAGTGATAAAAAGCCCCAGTCATCTGGTGAAATAATTAATATTTTTTTGTCAACTAATTTCAAAGCACTGTATTTTGCTAATCTATAAACTTTGTTAAAGCATTAATATATTTCTTTCCGACATATTTAGGATAAAACCTTTTACCTGCATCAACTGAAATACCCTCATTGTCATAATCCGTTTGTGTCGTTATCGCATATTTTAAATTGGTGTACCAAGTATCAATATCGTTTTCTTTTATTAAAATACCATTAGTCGCATCTATATATTCTGTTATGCCGCCTACGGAAGAAGCAATCACAGGAGTTCCGCAACATATAGATTCTGAGCAGACAACTGAAGCCACTTTATACTTAGAATTATGAATAAAGTACTTATTTTCATTAAACTGTTTTATAATTTCTATATCGTTTAACACACCTAAAAGTTTTACATTGTTTTGGAGATTTAGTTTTCTTATGGTCTCTTCCATTTTTTCTATCATAGGTCCATAACCACCTATAGAAACGACAAAATTATGTCCTTCAGTTTTTAATCTTCCAAATACCTCAAGTATCATAAAAGGATCTTTAGGCTCTTTCCAGTAACTCAATAAGAAAAAAGAATTTTCAGGTTTTACATTTCCTTTGAACTTGAATTTATCATCAATCACATTTGGCACAAGTTCATAATCAATTTTTTTTTCAGAAAAACTTTCTATGTCTTCGACCAAAGCCTCTGAGACACAAATAAACTTAAGTTTCTTATTTTTAAATATTCTTTTGATTCTTTTTAATTCTTTTTCAACTCCAAAATTCAAATGATATGCACTCCAATGCTCCGTAACAACGATTGGCTTTTTCACTAACCAACAAATTAATTTTGAATAAGTAAGCAAAGGATAAGTAATCTGAAAATTAAAAATATCATACTTACTTCTTTTTAACTTAAATAGTATGACATAACAAAGTAGTAATGTTGTTAGTATTTCCTTTAAAAACCAAATTCTTGTTGGAAAACTTAAGATATAAGATTGTTCAAAACTCGACTTAATCCTAGACTCAAACTTATATCTTCCTTCAACAACCTGCACATGAAAAACATCATTATCACAGTGTGCATTTAAAGATTCGATATGTCTCTTTGTCCAAATTGCTTCATTCTCATTCTTAGAATTTGGATACCAATTTACTATGTGACAAACTTTCAATTTACTAGACATGAGTTCACCTATTATAAGTTAAAATTAAGTAGGCTCATAGCCAAGAATTTTATGGAATTCATTAAGTCGACTTTTTGGGCAAACTAAATAATTATTATACTCTGTACCTCCCAATTTTTTGGTCACTTTTAATCCTTTTGTTTCATCAATATTAAAATACAAATAATTTTCATCATCCAATATCTCCTCTAATTCGACACCTAATTCTCTTTCAACGATTTCAATAACAACAAACGGTTTGTGCAAGTTTAAATTTTCTATATATCCTTGTAGAACTTCCAATTCAAATGATTCAACATCAATTTTCATCAAATCTATTCTATCTATTTCATTTCTAACTATAAAACTATCTAATGTTTCAACTTCAACTAAAATAGACTTCTGGTTTTTTGTTCTCCAATTAGGATTCAAACTTCCTGCTGTTGAGTTTTCTGAAAAAGCATTATTTCCATAATTGAAAAAAGGCATTTGTCCGGATTCTTTAGATAAAGCAACATTCTCACAAGAAATATCAAAATTATTGATTTGATTGTTTTTAGATAGTACCTTGAAAATATTTGGTTGAGGCTCAAAAGCATATACCTTGGCATTACTGTTATATGCTTTTGACATTACAGCAAAAATACCTGTATTTGCTCCAATATCAAAAATAACTTTAGAATGCGTACTTAGTAAATTCCAGACCCTTCTTGTTTCAATTTCCCAGTCAAAAGCATCAATACCTTGCCAATAAATCTCAGTTTCCAAATGAAATGGAGGGTTAAATAACTTAAAAGACTTACCATCTTTTGTTTTAACTTCAAATTCTCCCTGAAACCTAAATAGTTTTCTTTTAATGCTTTGAGGAATATAAACCTTTCTTAATAGTGGATATAACTTAGTCCCCTTTACTCTTTTTAATACTTTTCTTAACATCTTTTCGAAAATATTTAAATGGACAATTTCCTTTTCAACTTATTCCAACCTCGTTGAATTATATTTTGAGACTTTATCCCACTTGATGTAAAAACTTTTTTATCATTTGATTTTTTAACAACCAAAAATTGATAATCATTCTCCTTAACATAAATAGAATAATTATTTAAACTTTGAATATAAAGGCCTGCATCATAAATTGATTTTGCAAATTCATCAGTATGCAATGGTTGATCCAATTCCTGTAACAACTCAGGTCTATTTATTGTTGCCCAATCTAAGTAATGAGGGTTTGGAATGTGAATTAAAATTTCACCATCTTCATTTAGAATTTCTGCAATATTTCTAAGCAATACTGTATGCTCTTCCTTCGGAATATGCTCCATTACGTCAGCCAAAACTACGTAATCAAATCTATCTTTAATTTCTAAATTAACAATATCCCCTACCAAATAAGTCAAATTATTAAACCTAGACAATCTTAATTTTGCAGCCTCAATACTTTTGGAACTTAAATCGTTAACAACAATTTTAGATTTTTTCAAACTCTCAGCTAGCAATCCAGTAACTGTACCTATTCCTGCTCCAATTTCCAGAATATTTGATTCTTTTTTCTTTATTTGTTTTAAAACTAATTTCTCCACAGATAAATGACGATGATTGACGCCCATTTTCATTTGCCTTTCAACGTACTCATCGTAATACTTTTCGTGACTCTTTTTAACCTCCATTAGTTATCTCTTTAATTTAATAATGATGCGTACTTTTTAGTTTGATTCTCTCTTGAAAACTTCAATATTTCCTCTAAATTACCCGCATAAGTAACTTGCTCTCCTTTCTCCCATTTCTCATAATGAAATGATAGATACTCAAACAATTCATCTGCATTAGATTTAGACACACCTGAATTAGTTTTGTGAATTAAATCATCCAAAACATCATGATCATTTGGAACAATAAGAATTGTAACTTTTGCATTTAGATATTCAAATATTTTCCCTCCAAAAGTACCTGGAGAATTAGGAAAAGACGGTAAAAAAAGTAAGCTAGCCTGTTCTAGACGTAATTTCACCTCATTATGAGAAACTCGAGGTAAAAACTCAACATACTCTTCCAAACCAAATACTTCGTCTTTTAAATCATCAACAGAAATCACAGAATTCAAACTTACTTCGCTTGTTCCTTGTTTTGCACCTATAAACCGAACCTTAAACCTCTGCGGCTCCTTAATTTTTACAAATCTCCTAATTCCCTCAAAAAACACTTTAAATTCTTGATGATTGTATATTGACCCAGTATGTAAAATTTCAAAACAATCAGTTTTTATTGATTCTAAAACTCCATCTGACTCAAAGCCATTGAACACAACTTTCACCTCTTTATTTGTCACTTTAGATAATTTCCAAGCCCAATGGCTACTTGTAATTGTAAGAAGTGATGCTTTCTTCGCCCACTTTTTCCAGTAATATGAATTGATA
The DNA here is from genome assembly GCA_913064955.1 of uncultured Flavobacteriales bacterium. Classification (GTDB taxonomy): domain Bacteria; phylum Bacteroidota; class Bacteroidia; order Flavobacteriales_D; family Parvicellaceae; genus Parvicella. Next base: position 6,038 of record CAJYBK010000063.1, on the reverse strand, counting down.
CTGTCTTGAACTTTTTCAGTGAAGTTAGGTTTATACTTTTTATGGATTATCCTATTATTCCACAAATCCCTAAAATCCAACACATACTTCACTCTAAACTTCTTTCCGGCCCAATTACAATTACTTAAATGATAATGAGGAGAAAAAATCCCCAGCATTACGTCATATTTATAATTAGACAAATGGTCTTTGAGAAATTTTCTTTCCGATAGTTTATAATCCAAAAGTAATGATGTTGTATCCAAATGTCCAAACATCCAAGCAAACAAAATTCCTACTTTATTTAATTTCGAATTCTCAAACCAACTTAATAACTTAGAACGTTTATGTTTTAATATCGGCAGTCGATAAACCTTATACTTGTCATTCTCCTCAAAAATAATTCTATCATCAAATTCGCGTTGCAAACAATATTGATCTTCGGCTTTCTTTGTCCAATCATAAGTCACAATAGTAGGTTCAAACCCAAACTTCTTAAAATTATTAGCATACCCCAGTGCACGTTGAGAAGCAATCACATTCATTGGCGGAAAATGATAGGATAAGATCAAAATCTTTTTCATATTTGTATTATCCTCACTCATTAAAAACTTAAAATGTCAATCTTAAAACTAGTATTTGCAACTAATAACAACAACAAAGTAAAGGAAATTCAAGCTTTGATTGGAGAGAAAATCAATATTTTATCACTGAAGGATGTTAATTGCTTGGAAGAATTACCAGAAACATCAACGACTTTGGAAGGAAACGCGATTCAAAAAGCTACATACCTTTTTGACAATTATCACTTAAATTGTTTTGCAGATGACACGGGCCTATTAGTAGATAGTTTAAATGGAGAGCCCGGAGTTTATTCCGCTAGATATGCTGGCGAGCAAAAAAACTCTGAAGACAACATGGATTTGCTTCTTACGAATTTGAAACCTCATAACAATCGTAACGCCAAATTCCAGACCGTAATCGCTTTAATAATAAATGGGCAACAACATACTTTCAGAGGCGAAGTTAAAGGGGTAATTTCTAAAACAAAATCTGGTAAAGATGGATTTGGTTATGACCCTATATTTATCCCAAATGGATATAACATCTCATTTTCTGAAATGTCTCTAGAAGAAAAAAACAAAATTAGTCATAGAGGTATTGCAACTAGAAAGTTACTCGATTTTTTGAAAAGCTTATAATTCTAATAAAGAAACTTCGATAATCTCATCAAACATCTTACTCAAAGGAATTCCGGCTACTTTGGCCATTTGCGGAACAATACTAGCGGCTGATTGTCCCGGAACTGTATTAATTTCAATCACTGTAGGCACATCATTAACGATAATATAATCAACTCTTGCTAATCCAGTCATATTTAAAGTGGCATAAACCTTTCTAGTCATTTCTTGTATTTTAATTGTCATCTCCTTTGGCAAATCTGCTGGAGTAACTTCTTCTGATTCCCCTGTGTACTTGGCGTTGAAATCAAAAAACTCATTTTTAGTGATAATTTCAGTAACCGGTAATACCTGTATTCCATTTACATTTTTATAAACACCATTAGTCACTTCTCTTCCTACCAAAAATGACTCAACTAGAGCTTGGGTTCCATTGCCATCTTCAGTTGCCAATAGAATAGCATCTTTTAACTGTGTCTTCACTTTTACTTTGGTCACTCCAAAACTACTTCCTCCATCAGCCGGCTTAACAAAACAAGGTAATCCAACTTTTTTTATAATAGCATCTTTATCGACTGATTCTCCTTTATTCACAATAACCGCTTTAGCCACAGGAATATCGAAATTGGACAAGAATCTGTTACACACAAACTTATTAAAAGTTAAGGTTGCCAACAATTGACTACAAGTATTATAAGGTATTTTCATCATATCAAAATAAGCTTGCAACTTACCATCCTCTCCTGGCGTTCCGTGAATTACGATAAACGCATAATCAAATTGAATTCTTTCATCTTCAAAATGAACTGAAAAATCATCCTTATTAATTGGTGCCATTTTACCTTCATTCGTATATCCAAACCATCCTTCCTTATCAATTCGAACTCTTATGGTTCTATACTTGGAAGCATCCAAATGTGTATGCACGGTTTGTGCGCTAAGCAAAGAGATTTCTTTCTCGTGGCTATAACCTCCTTCAATTACTGCTACATTCATCATATATTCTAGTTTTGATCATACAAATACAACGTCAAATCTAGCGCTCTGATTCTGAATTTTATTATTCGCTATTCAATAGTTATTAACTGATATGTGTTATATAGCAAGTCAATAAAGTTTATTTATATCTTTGCCTTATCTATAAAAACATGAAATGGGTTGGATAATTTTTGGCATATTAGCATTCATAGGACTGATACTTTTTCTTTTTAGAAAACACTTGGGTGCTTTTTTTAGATTTTTGGTTAGCAAATTATTTTTGATCAACCTTATTTTGGCTCTTGGAGTTGCAATTGCCCTACCCTATTGTAGTTTGAATGAATTAAATGACTACACCAACCACGGTATCAAAAAAGAAGTTCCTTATTTAATTGGAACTCATATTGACGATCTAGAGAGCAAATTTGAAGGAACAGATTTGATTTACAAAATCATTGACTCCACCTATAGTGATGACTATGCTAGTGGAACAGTAATTAAACAAGACCCTGATCCTAAACAAAATTACGACTCAGTTAAACCAGGGAGAAGAATTTATTTAACCATTGTAAAGGAAGGTGGTGAGTACAAAGAAGTTCCTGACCTAACAGGAAACTCAATTACTTCAAAGGAAGTGGCAAAAATTAAACTTGAGTCAAGAGGTTTCAAAGTTATATTTGATACTAAACCATCTAAAGATGATAATGTAATTGACTTACAGGTAAAAGGAAAAACAGTTAAACCAGGCACCAAATTACTTAAAGGAACTGAAATCACTGTAATTCATGGATCAGGAAGTAATAACCAACCTGTAAACCTACCAAGTGTTAAAGGATTAACTGTTATGGAGGCAAACCATATTTTATCAAGTGCCAATTTAATACTTGAAGTCAACTATGAGCCAGCTGCCTTGACAGAAGCAGATTCAAGCAACTTTGTGATATATAGTCAAAATCCAACTCCTGGTAGTGTTCCTCAAGGAATTGTTTCTTCGGGCTCTACTGTCTCTGTAATTGCCAAAAAAGCGGAACAAATTGCACCGGTTACTCCTTAAGCACAATATTTTGATCCAAAAATAGTTTAATCTCTAGATGAATAAATTACTATCAATACTTTTTGCCTTTCTGCTTTTTGTGAACATGGCAAAATCTCAGGAAGAACTAGTGCCACTAGACTTTAATTCTAATATCTCCTTAAGACCAAAAATGATAGAAAAAGTAGGAGGAATACATGAAACCTACATCTATCTTTTCGATACTTTAAACTTTCCTTTTATTGATGATTTTTCTCAAAATCATTTCCCTTCCTTTGATGCTGAAGCATCAGATCCTAATGTAATTTCTCAAACATGGTATAGAATTGAAATAGGAGGAATCGCAGAGCCGATGGGTGCTGCATGTATGCTAGACACCACCTTCACTTATCGATACGAGACGGTGCCTGGATATGGGTTTGATTCTATCATCTTAGTTAATAAAACTGCACAGCCAGATCAGTTAGCTGAGATTTTCAATATTGATATATATCCTGTCACATCTCAAGTTGTAAAAGTTTGGCCAGATTATAATGTTTACGATAGCATTTGGAATATGACATCTGTTGGTGAGACCATCTATATTGATTTTAATGATTTGGACGTATATCAGGATTCTGCAACTGTTTACTTTGTATCTGAGACCCTAGCAGACTCAAACACCTACTGGCAAGACATACAAGCCTATCATAATTACACTTACGCTGAAAATATTCAAACGTTAGGTGTCGCCTCTTTTGACGGACTTGACGAATTTGGCTACCCTTATGACTTTACATCTACTACATCTTATGGCGTTGCTGATGTTCTAACCTCAAAACCAATTGACATGAGTGGCCTGAATGTCGGTGATTCTATTTACTTTAGTTTTGTTGTTCAACCTGGAGGTTTAGGAGAAAATCCTGATGCAAATGATTCTTTATTATTGGAATTTTGGTCTCCATTAACGGCAGAATGGCAGACCATCTGGAGAACTAATGGATATTCCTCAAGCACATTTGATATGCAATTAATCAAAATAACAAATGCTTTATACTTTCAAGATGGTTTTCAATTTAGATTTAAAAATTATGGAGGCCTTTCAGGAAGCATTGATGTATGGCATATCGATTACGTAAACTTGGACGAACAAAGAAGTTACGATGAGTTACTACTTGAAGATTGGGCTTACTCTGAACCATCTCCTTCATTTATTAAAAGTTTTACATCAATGCCATGGCCGCATTATGAATTTTCACCAGAATCAAATATGGTCACAGAGCACAGTGCCAAAACGTACAATTCTTCTGCCTCGTCACCTCTTATCAATCCGTGTGCGATGAATTTACTTTTTGATGGAAATAATATTAACTCTATACCATATAACAATACTTCTGGAAGTGTTCCTTCGCAAAGTTTCTTTGAAATGGACTATACCATTCCTACTAACTTTTGGTTTGACACTATTTTAGCTGACACTTGTGCAGATTTTAACATTGTTCAATACATCGATAACAACGGACTTCAGTTGACGGAGTTAGTGGCTAACGACACTTTACGTCACACGCAGCACTTTTCTAATTACTATGCTTATGATGATGGTACTGCTGAAGCTGCTTATGGATTAATAAGTAATGGTGCACAGTTGGCTTACAAATTCTCATTGAGTCCAGGATTGACTGATTCCATTAGAGCGATTTCTATGCACTTTTCTCCAAATACGAATGATGTTAGTAACGCATTGTTCTTTCTTCAAATTTGGGACGACTACCTAGGTGAACCTGGTAATATCATCTATACAACGGATCAAACAATTGGGGAAACTTATACACCAGAATACAATATCGGAAACAATGGTTTTTATGAATATGTACTTCCAGAGAAAGTAGCTGTGTCAGGAACATATTATGTTGGCTGGAAACAATCTTCGAATGTTAGGTTAAATATCGGCTTTGACCGCAACATCAATAATCAGGATAAAATATTTTATAAAACAGGTACGAATTGGCAAAACACCATTAATGAAGGTTCCTTAATGATGAGACCAGTCTTCGTTTCAGATAAAGACTTCATTTTATCTCAAAAAGAAATAGAGTGGAATCCTAATGTTAATGTATATCCTAATCCTGCGAATAACGAAATAAATATATTTTCTGAAGATGCTGTTTTCTCCAATTATGGGATTTATGACATGCAAGGTAAATTGGTAGCCTCTAACTCAATCTTTAGTAATCAAGAACAAATTGATGTGAGTTCTCTAACCAATGGATTATATATTTTAACCCTGAGAAACGAGCAAAATCAGTCGATTCAGAAAAAGATTTCCATTTTTAGATAATTAATTATGGAATTTTTATTCCATTGGCATCTTAGATTGTGAACATTAAAATTTACAATTATGAAATCAATTATCACAATCGCAATATCTCTTCTTTCGATAGGAATGTTTGCTCAGACAACATTCGGAGAAATCAAAGGTAAAATTATAGACAGTACTTCTAACGAGCCTATCCCTTTTGCAAGCGTATGGGTAGAAGCAAATGGAAATAAAGTTCGTAGCGGAGAAAGAGGAGGGGCTAATAAAGGAGATAAAAAGGGAGAAATCCGATGAAATTTTGAAACGGTGGTTAGAAACACCAGTGGAAGTAGAGGCGACGGACGCTTTAAAGGAGCATGACTTGGTGATTTGATGTTTATTCGTTTGACGGTGGTTTTGATAGAATAGGATGGATAGAGAGGTTAGAATGAGAGCTGATAAATTATCGGTAGTAATACCCGCGCATAATGAAGAAAAAGCAATAGGAACTGTTCTGGACGACTTAATAGAAGTATTGGAAGGACAAACATACGAAATTATCGTTGTTGATGACGGCTCAACTGACAATACA
>CAJYBK010000062.1 GCA_913064955.1 uncultured Flavobacteriales bacterium | reverse complement strand
GGTTTAGATTTGGATGCTATTTCAGGATTAATTAGCCTCAATAATAGTACGCCAAATACTTACTGTGTAATGTATACAACAAATGGAGCATGTCCAAGTTCTGCTTCTCAGAATGTCACAGTTAATGGTTTAGATGATCCAGGGTTTAATTATGGAACTAGCTCATTCTGTTCTTCTAGCGCTAATCCTTTTCCAACTATCACTGGAGATTTTGGTGGTGTTTTCAGTTCAAATCCTTCAGGACTAACTCTAGACCCATCTACCGGTGAAATCGATATTGCTACAAGTACATTGAATAATTATACGATTACATACACTACACAAGGAACTTGTCCGAACACTAGTGATGAAATCGTTGTTTTAAATGCTTTTGATGATGCAAGTTTTGCATATTCTTCAAATTCTTATTGTACGTCAAATACAAATCCAACCCCTGTGGTTACTGGTATTAGTGGTGGCTCATTTTCATATTCTCCGTCAGGTTTGTCATTTGATGTGGCAACTGGTACAATTAATTTGTCTAATAGTTTATTAGGTACATATACTATTACCTATGCTACCGGAGGAAGTTGTGCTAATTCGTCTAGTCAAGTCATAGATGTTGTAGATGTAGATGATGCATCATTCTATTATACAGGCACTCATTTTTGTACAAATGATGCCGATCCAATGGCTACGATTTCAGGCGTAAGTGGAGGGGGCTTCACTTCTTTCCCTTCAGGATTGGTTGTGGATGCAAACTCTGGTGCAGTTGATATTAGCGCAAGTGCTGTGGGAAGTTATTCTGTTACTTATACTACAAGTGGGAGTTGTCCAACTCCAAGTTCAGAGTTATTTGATCTATCTTCCATTCCAACTGTCAATCAGTTAATACAAGGATGCGATAGTGTGACTTTAAATGGTAATCAGTATTTTGCATCTCAAATAGTGATTGATACACTGTCAGGAATATATTGTGATAGTATTGTGAATACAGATTTAACTATAAATTCCGCTAATGCTGGTGTAGATGTTGTATCCGCATGGTGTTCTCATACATGGATTGATGGGAATGAATATAATATGAATAACAATTCAGCAACACATATTTTGATCAACCAAGGAGGATGTGATTCATTGGTAACATTGAACCTTACGGTTACAAGTGTGGATACTTCTGTTAATTTGTATAATTCTACGTTTGTGTCTAACGCTTCTAATGCAACTTATCAATGGGTAAATTGCACTCAGGGATATTCTGTGATTCCAAATGCAACTGGGAAGACATTTACACCAACTCAAAATGGTAATTATGCCGTAATTGTGACTGAAAATGCTTGTACAGATACTTCTGCTTGTACTTTTCTAACCAATGTGGGTATTGAAAATCCGTTGTCTAATTTGAATATAAAGGTGTTTCCAAATCCATTTAATGAAATAGTAAATGTGGAGTTGGAAGGAACTTCTGATATTGATATTTCAATAACAAACCTAGCAGGAGAATTAATTAGTGAAAACTCCTACCAATCTATTGCCAAAATTCAATTAGACTTGAGCGTATTAGAAAGTGGAGTTTATTTCGTTACGATTAAAGTGAATGAGCAGAAAGGAATTATTAAATTAATAAAACAATAATGCTATTGTTAACATTATTTAGCATCATACGTAAGCAATAACTCTTAATTTTAAAACGTTGTAGATTACAATCAGTAAAAGTTAGCAGTTATGGCAAAGATATTATGGGCAGATGATGAAATTGATATGTTGAAAGCACATATCATTTTTCTTGAAGGAAAGGGTAATCAAGTAATCACAGTAAAAAGTGGCAACGAGGCTTTAGAAAAAGCAGCGGAGGAAGATTTTGACATCATATTTCTAGATGAAAATATGCCAGGACTAACTGGTCTTGAAACTTTGGAACGAATGAAAGTTTCAAAGAAGAATACACCCATAGTAATGATTACGAAGAGTGAAGAGGAGTCCATTATGGAAGAGGCTATAGGTGGAAGAATTGCAGATTATTTAATCAAACCAGTCAACCCCAATCAAATTTTATTGGCCATAAAGAAGAATCTTGAAGGAAAGCGTTTAGTAAATGAAAAGACTAACTCTAACTATCAACAAGAGTTTCGACAGATTGCTATGGATATGCAAGATAGACTGGATGAAGATGGATGGATTGATATTTATGATAAATTAGTTTACTGGGAATTGGAATTGGATAAAAGCAAGGATCCCGGAATGCAAGAGATTCTGAAAATGCAAAAGTCTGAAGCAAACAGTCAATTCTGTAAATTTGTTGAGAAAAACTATTTTGATTGGGTGTCCTACGGAGATGGGCCTTTGATGTCTCATACAGTGTTGCAAAAAGAAGTTTTTCCAAAAATCACTTCAAAGCCAAGTTTTTTGGTGGTAATTGACAACCTAAGATTGGATCAATGGAAGTTGTTATCCAATATTTTACAAGATAAGTTTAAAATTGAAAGAGAAGATTCGTTTTATGCTATCTTGCCTACGGCAACACAATACGCTAGAAACGCACTGTTCGCGGGTTTAATGCCTTCAGAAATTGCTAAGAAATTTCCGGGAAAATGGAAAAATGATGAAGACGAAGGTGGAAAGAACATGTTTGAAGAGGATTTCTTGGCAGCGAATTTGAAAAGCGCAGGATTCAAAGGTAAGTTTAGTTATAACAAGATTACAAATCTGAATGCAGGTAAGAAACTAGTAGAGAACTTCAATAACCTATTGAATAATGAATTCAATGCTGTTGTTTATAATTTTGTGGACATGCTTTCACATGCCAGAACAGATATGGAGGTAATTAGGGAGTTGGCAGATGATGATGCGGCTTATAGGTCTCTAACGGTTAGTTGGTTTGAACATTCACCATTGTATGATTTATTTAAATTAATGGCTAAGAACGGTTGTGATGTCATTGTAACAACAGATCATGGAACCATTAAGTGTGATGAGCCAAGTAAAATAGTTGGAGATAAAAATACCACTACCAATTTAAGGTACAAACAGGGTAGGAATCTAGACTACAAGGAAAAAGATGTTTTTGCAGTAAGAAACCCTGCTGACGCTTATTTGCCAAAGTCTAACCTTAGTTCGTCTTATGTTTTTGCTAAGGAAGCTAAGTTCTTTGTTTATCCCAATAATTATAACCATTATATGAATTATTACAAGAATACCTTTCAGCACGGTGGAATTTCATTAGAGGAAATGATTGTGCCGATTGCCTTTTTGAAAGCGAAGTAAGTTTTTTGTTTCAAAAATAAACACAGATAACTTTATTATTTGATAAGGTAAACTCATCTTTGTGTAATGCTTAAAACTAGTCTTAAGAAACATTTTGGATTTGAAAATTTCAGACCTAATCAGGAAGAAATAATCAATAGCGTCTTAGAGGGAAAAGACACTGTAGCAATTATGCCTACAGGTGGAGGGAAGTCTATTTGTTTTCAATTGCCCGCTTTAGTTTTGGATGGATTGACTATCGTAGTTTCTCCATTAATAGCCTTAATGAAAGATCAAGTGGATTCGTTAAAAGCCAATGGTATCAAAGCAGCTTTTCTAAACAGTACTTTGGATAATTCGGAAATGCAAGACTTGATGGAGCAAATTGCGGCCAAAGAATTAAAGTTACTTTATATAGCACCGGAAAGTTTTGAGTATATCGAAAATATTCTAAAAACCGAGAAAATTAGTTTAATAGCTGTGGATGAGGCGCATTGTATATCCTCATGGGGACACGATTTTAGGCCTGCTTATACCAAGTTGGGATTCTTAAAACAACAATTGCCAGATACACCAATCATGGCATTGACCGCAACTGCAGATAAGGCAACAAGAGCTGATATTGCGGATCAACTGAATTTACTAGAACCTAATATTTTTATTTCATCATTTAACAGACCCAATCTTTATTTAGAAGTAAAACCTGGTCAAGACAGAATTAAGCATATACAGTCGTTCATCAATGAAAGGCCTAATACTTCTGGTATTGTTTACTGCTTAAGTAGAAAGTCAACGGAAGATTTGGCGCAGAAATTAACAAAAGCAGGGATTAATGCAGAGGCATATCATGCTGGGTTGAGTGCCGATAAACGAAGTGATGTTCAAGAGAAATTCATTAATGATGACGTTCCTATAATTTGCGCTACCATTGCATTTGGGATGGGAATTGATAAGTCTAATGTTAGATGGGTCATTCATTATAACTTGCCCAAAAACATTGAAGGGTATTATCAAGAAATTGGTCGTGCTGGTAGGGATGGAGTAGAGTCTGATACTTTGCTTTTTTACAGTTATTCGGATGTTATACAATTGCGAAAATTTGCAGAGAATAGCAGCAATGAAGAGTTTCAATTGGCTAAACTGGAAAGGATGCAGCAATTTGCCGAATCGTTAAATTGCAGAAGAAAGGCGTTGCTTAGTTATTTCGGAGAAGGTCTTTCTAAAGATTGTGGTAACTGTGATAATTGTCGAAAGCCACCTAAACTTTTTGATGGGACAATTATTGCTCAGAAAGCATTGTCAGCAGTTTACAGGTTGCAACAAGAAGAGCCGTTGAATAATTTAATTGATTTTCTCAGAGGCTCAAGTAATGCTTATATACAATCGAAAGGCTATAACACTTTGAAAACTTACGGAGTTGGAGCAGATTTATCCTGGAAAGATTGGCGGCATTACGTTATACAGTTATTAAACCAAGGGTTTTTGGAAATAGCTTTTCACGATGGCAACAAGATCCTTCTTGGCGCATTGGCTAATAATGTTTTGTACGAAAAGCAAAAAGTTGTTTTGGCAAATATTGTGGATACATTACCCTTTGAAAAAGTCAAGAAAGAAAAGAGAACTAAAAAGCCTGCAAAGAAAGGAGACGATTCTTTGTTTGAAATTTTAAGACAGTTACGAATGACAATTGCTAAGGAAGAGAAAGTTCCTCCTTATATTATTTTTAATGATGCCACTCTTAAGGAGATGGTTGTTGAAAAACCAACTTATGACGAAGCTTTTTTGGCAATAGATGGTGTAGGTCAAGCCAAGTTGGATAAGTATGGTAATGCTTTTATGGACGCCATTATGCAGTATCAAAATGACAAAACCAAGAAGAAGTCTAATACCTACAATGAAACTTGGGACTTGTATCAGAAAGGAAAAACAGTGGAGGAGATAGCTGCTATAAGGGAATTGGGAATAACAACTGTTTTTTCTCATATCAGCAAGTTATACTTGGATGGTAAACCTATCGAGTTGAAAAAATATCTCAAAGAAGGAAATCTATTAAAGGTAAAGCACGCCAAAGTTGAGTTGAATGAACCTTCGGGTCTAAAACCGTATTTTGAGTTTTTTGAAGGAGAAATTCCTTATGAACAGATAAGAGTTGCGTTGACGATTTTGGAAAAAGAAAGTTAGTATTATTGGTCTTATTTGCTAAGTTTCAGGTTTGCAGAAAAAACCGCAAAGGCCTATTCAATTAATCGTTTGGTTAAAAACATATCAGACAAGCCAGTTGCCTTTTTTAGCTTAGCCAGTTGCATAAGCCCTTCTTCTTTAGATATATAATTACCAATGCCATACTTGGTGAGATTGTTTTCTTGCCATTTAGTTAATTCAGTAGGATTGAGATTATTTTTTTTGCAAAAAGCTTCAAAACGAAGAGCATTATAGTTTGAAAGTGCAATGATTTGTACTGTAAACACTTCTCCTTGAGCTAGTTTTGTTTCTGGTCCGACTGCTGTTCCTATTAATATTGCTTCTGATATTATGTCCTCAGATTCAACATCGTTTTCAGTCAGAATTAGTCCGGATAAGTCTTGCTCGTATCGGTCGTTTTCAACACTGTATTGCAGTAAGAACGTGATTTTTTTGGACGTGATTAATGAAGTAATTTCGTAAATGAATTCTACATTTTCTTCCGATTTATATATGTAAAATGAAATCCCACCTTCAGCAGTTTTGCTTGGAAGTTTGTTTTCAGGAGATATCAATACTTCTATACCGTCAGGGATGTTCATTTGAAGTTTGGCTAAACCTAACTCTTTATTAAGTGAAATTGTCGAAATGACTTTGTGGTTGCCATTGTCTAACTTTTCAATTTTGTGAGAAATTGTATTAGCAAAAGAAAAGAAACTAAAGAAAATTAGTAAAATTGACAGTTTGAATTTCATAATGAAGTTATTTGTTTGCTAAATTATTAATAATTGACTACTTCTACAAGTGGATTATATTTATTGATATTCGTTATAAAATATGGATACTAAATTACTTATGAAAAACATTACAATTGATGAAGACGAAAATATGTTTTTTCAATATCTATTTTTGAACATCAAAGTAAATTATCCTATCTTTGTTAGTCTATAGCGGATTATTAAATGCAAAACATAGAAAAATATCTAGTCAATTTAATGCATCAACATGATTGTGTGGTGATACCAAATTTTGGTGGATTAGTGGCAAATTATACGCCTGGTTTTGCTGACGCAAATAGTCAACTAATTCATCCACCGCAGAAAGGGTTTGTTTGGAATAAATTCTTGCAACATAATGATGGGCTTTTAGCTCATGAAATAAGTAAGGAAGAAGGTTTGTCATATGATTTAGCGGTAGAGAAAATTAATGCGTTTGTGGACGAGTGCAAGTCAAAATTGGCAAGTCGAAAAAGATTTGAATTAGGTGCTATTGGCACTTTTTGCATTGATACATCTCAAAATGTCAGTTTCATTTCGGCTAAGGAGAATTATTTACTTTCTAGTTTTGGTCTTCCGATAGTTAAGGCACTTACTTTACCTTTATTAGAAAAGGAAACGCCTATTTTAACATTACCAAAGGAAGATACTGTTGAGATAAAGAAAGTTGGAGAAAAGAAGACTTTATCTAAGGTCAGTGATATAAAAGAGTCAACAAAAGTTGCTTCAAAATCAAAAACATCTAACGTTAAATGGTGGGTTGCTGCGGCTTTAATTCCAATTGGTTTCTATTCGGCATGGATACCAATGAAAACGGATATGCTTAAAGCAAATGGGAATTTTCAATACTCAGATTTAAATCCATTTTCTTATCAAAAAACTTTAGGAACGTATTCAGAGTTTAAATTGGATATCCCAAATATCGATTCATTGCAAAAAGTCGATTTTACGTTATTGGATGAAATGGTGGCAAATGTTAAAGTTGCAAATGTTAATGAAGAACCTGAGTCTACTTATGTGGATGTGGTTGCTCCAGAAATAACTTACACGACCACAAATGAAACTGCTTATTTTGTTATTGGTGGCTGCTTTGCTGATAAGATAAATGCGGAGTCATTTATTAAAGAGCTACAATCTAAAGGTTTTGATGCCCAATTGGTAGATTTTCATCAAGGTTTACATAGAGTAGCTTTTGGCAAATTTAACTCAAGGAATGAAGCGAAATCAGCCAAGGCTGATATTACAGGGTCTGGTGAGTTTAGCGCTTGGGTTTTGAAGAAGTAAGGTCCTTTATCAAATGTTCACTGCATCAATTCCTTTTCTATAATTTCTTTCAATGAGTTTTTAGGTAAAGCACCTGCTTGCATCATGGGTTGCTTATCCATAGGAATAAATAAAATGGAGGGAATACTTCTGATACCAAACATACTTGATAGTTCTTGTTCAATTTCTGTATTTACTTTATAGATAGTAACTTGATCTTTGTATTCCTCAGATAATTCTTCAAGGATTGGGGCCACCATCTTACATGGGCCACACCAATCAGCGTAAAAATCTATTATGGCAGGCTGTGTTCCTTTAAAATTCCATTCTTCCCCTTTTGAATAATCAAAAACGTCTGATTGAAAAAGTTCTTTAGTTAAGTTTATTGTTGGCATATTATATATATTTTGGACAAAGGTAAACTACGAAAAATAGTTTGTCTGTCACATTGATTACATAGCGATAATTAATTACGTAATCTTTTATAAAGAGTATTGGTAAACTGCAGAAGTCTATTAGGTAGCTAAAAAAGCCCGCCACCTCGGCCTTCTGATTCTTTTTCTATTTCTTTTTCAGTTTTGCGAACGGTTTTACCCTTACTAAACCTGTAGCTGAATTCGATAAGAAACATGTTTTTAACCAAGTTAATGTCTACGTAGCTACTAGAGTAGTATCCAGGGGCAGATTGAACACCACCCTGATCATAACTAACACCAAGGTCAAGCGGTAAAAAATACCCAAGCATTAGACTACCTTTTTTCTTTAAGATTTGTTTTTGGACGAAGATCATCCAAAAATCTATATTGCCTTTTTGATAGCCTAAACCATCTATGTATTTTATGTTTTCCTTTTGATAAATCAATCCAGAAACAGTATTGATGGAGTCCATGACAAAAATTAATTTTGAACTTGCACTCCAATCGCTAAAATTTGTCATTTGGTCTTCATGTTCAATGCTATTATTAAACATATTGAGGTTGTTTTGAAGAATAATTTTTTTGCTAAATGGAATGACGAAATTGAGTTTAAAACCTTTCTTTTCATATTTGTCCACATTTACAGTGCTAAATTCAAAGAATCCGTCTGTTCTGTACTGACCTGTTTGGGCAATATAATTATTAGAAATAAAGTAATAAGGTTCAACCGAAGCAAGTCCCTGGAGCAGGTTTGTTCTTAATGATAGTCTGTGAGTAATTGAGGGACTTAACTTAGGGTTCCCTGTAGTTACAGCAAATGGATTGATTTGAGATACAAATGGGTTTACGTCACTAATGGATGGGTAGTCACTATCAGATCTGTATTTGAATGTTAAATTTAGATTTTTTCCTGCCACATAGGATACATCTAACAATGGTTGGTAAATGAAATAATTAATCTTTACACCGTCTGACTCTGGGGAAGAAAATTCTCCAGCTATTCCAAATTTTAATCCAAACTTCGAACTTTTTTTCCAAGAAAAATAGGAATATACTTTGTTTCTGAAATCTGTTAATTTGAAATTATTTGTTAAAGTGAGAGAACTATTATTACCCAAGTTGGTTTGTGATACATTAAATTGATTGTCGAGCTTTCTCCATGTGTTTCCATATCCAAATTGTACGGTGAATTTGTTGCTAAATGGATGTGTAAACTCTGCGTTAAATCTAGTGTATTGCTTTTTATTTACTCCATTCTCATATCTATCATAAAAAGTTGTTTGAAGAGTTGATGTGCTAAAATCCTCTTTGAAATTTGAATAGGTTAAGTTGATGTTTAATTCATTGTCATTCTTAAATTTTCCTACGTAGAAAATTGAATTGTAAGAGTTAAGTCTTTTGTTGTCTGTGGCTGTATTAAACTGATAACTTGTTAAAACCGTGTCAGCAACTGTAATATCTGAATTGTAGTTGAAAGAGTTTTTTTCAGTTGCCATTGGTAGAGCTTTGAGACTACTTTCAAAGCTGATAACCTGTCCTGGTTTGAAAGTGTAATCAAATCCAAGTGTATAATCCTGATTATAACTATTGATCAAGGAGTTTGGTGAGTCTTTAGCAGGAATTTCTGTAACAGTCATGCTGTCTTGGTAGGAGGCTTTTGTACTAACCGAAATAGGAAAGTTATTATAGCTACTTCGAGCAGAGCCATAGAGGTTAAGTTTGTTATAGGTGTAGTTATAAGATAAATAGGCGTCATTAATTAAGAGAATGTTATTAATGTTTTTAGTGTCAAGGTCAATAATAGGCTGTTCTTGAAAGAAGACTTCCGTTCCTTTATAGTCGTTCCTAAGGATAATGTTAATGATGGCTGTGTAGCCCTCTAGACCGTATCTACCACCTGGGTCCCTTACTATTTCAACTCTGAATAGTCTATCTGGCGCCAAGTTTTTGACATATTCTTGGTCTTTTTCTACACCGTTTACCAGGATTAGAATGTTCTTGTCATTGTCTACTGATATAGTTCCTTGGTATCTATCGTATGCAACACCACTGATTCTGTCCAAAACATCTTTAGTGTCACTTGCTCCATTTTTTTGTTGATCCGTAATGATGTGAACATCTTTGTCTAAGTCATTTCTTTGTGCAGACCCTTTAATTGATAATTCTTCCAGTTCTTGATTGGATTTTTCTAGTTTGAATGAGCCTAAATATTTATCCGCATAAACATTTCCTGTTGCTATCGTATCGTTTTGATATCCAAATACAGCAAAAATAACTTTATAGTTTCCAGGTGCAACGGGGATCTTGAAATAACCTTTGCTGTCAGTTACTCCTCTAGCTACAGTACTATCTGCTTGATTGGAAATCATTACACCAGCGTATATTACGCTTTCTTTGGTTTCCTTATCCTTGAGTTGACCGGATATTTTTATGGTGCTTTGACTAAACAAAGTTGTCTGAGTGAGCATTAATAGCACAAGAAAAAGTACTATAGATTTGATAATGTTTCTTTGCATCGATTGTAAATAAAACATCAAAAGTAGGATTCTGAATTGGTATGTTTCCTGAAAATACTGTTAAGGGTTACAAAAAAATATTATCGGTGTTTTTTCTATTTAAAAATTAAGCAAAAAAATACCCTTTCAAGAAAGAGTATTTTTAAATTAGGTATAGATTTGGTTAGATTACCATACAGGCTGCAACTGTATTGTTTGTTGCCTCATCTACCAAAATGAAACTTCCAGTAATTCGATTTCTATGATATTTATCAATGTGAATTGGACTGGTAGTTCTGAATGTCAATCTAGCGATGTCGTTCATTCCGATATTATTATCATCTTCAAGTCTATGTAACGTATTGATATCTAGTTTGTAGTTGACTTTTTTGATAATACACCTGGCGTCTTTTGTTGTATGTTTAATATGATATTTACCGTTAGGAACCATAGGAGTATCAGATAACCAGCATACCATTGCTTCTACATCTTGAGTACTTTCTGGCTTATTGTTAACCCTTGCGATCATATCACCACGAGATATATCTATCTCATCTTCAAGTCTTATTGTTACAGACATTGGAGCAAAAGCTTCTTCTAATTCTCCATCCATAGTATCTATTGCAGCGATTTTAGAAGTGAATCCTGAAGGTAGTGCAACTATTTCATCACCTTTTTTGAATACTCCACCAGCAACTCTTCCAGCAAACCCTCTATAGTCAGGGTATTCTGTAGATTGAGGTCTGATAACATTTTGAACTGGGAATCTACAATCTATGTGATTGTGATCAGAGGCAATGTGAACATTCTCTAACGTATGCAAGAGTGTGCTTCCTTCATACCAGTCCATATTCTCTGAGCGGTTAACTACATTATCGCCTAGTAAAGCACTCATAGGAATAAATCTTACATCTTTAGTTTCTAATTTAGAACTAAAGTCTTCCAAAGATTCTTTAATTTCTTCATATTTCTCTTTCGAAAAATCTACCAAATCCATTTTGTTGATACAGTATACTATGTGAGGAATTCCTAGCATAGAAGCAATAAAAGAATGTCTACAAGTTTGCTCAACGATACCGTATCTAGCATCAACTAAAATAATTGCCAAGTTGGCCGTTGAAGCTCCTGTAATCATATTTCTAGTATACTGAATATGACCAGGTGTGTCTGCAATAATAAATTTTCTTTTTGGAGTAGCGAAATATCTGTAAGCAACATCTATCGTGATACCCTGCTCTCTTTCTGCTCTTAGTCCATCAGTTAAAAGAGCTAGGTTAACTCTTTCTTCACCTTTCTTTTCACTGGCTGCTTCTATTGCTTCCATTTGGTCAGTGAAAATGGATTTACTATCGTACAATAACCTTCCAATTAAAGTGCTTTTTCCATCGTCTACACTACCTGCTGTTGTGAACCGAAGTAAGTCCATATTAAGGTAACTGTTGTGCTCTGTATTTTTAGTCTCGTTTGTCATTCTTATTTAATTTAAATAAGAGAGTAGAAATCAGAAATCTGAAATTTACGCTCTTGATTTTTTTACAATTGAAACGAAAATTGAAACCAATTCATTCGCTTCTTGTTTTAATGTTAAAACCTGTTCTTTATTTATATTGTCTTGAGATTCTAATAATTCTAGCCAAAATATACTTTCGTCTGCTTCTTCAATCACTATTCCCATTTTGGCTATAAATTCCTTTGTACTTCTTCCGCGATAAGCGGCCCTTGTGTTCGCTCCAACTGATGTTCCACATCTTAAGAGTTGCTTTCCTAACGTATAAAAAATTTCTCCTTTTGGTAATCCAGCGTAAAAAGAAACTATTCCTAATGAAAATTGTTTAGTTCTATATTGAAGATCCTTTTCCAATTATATATTCAGATGTTTTATCATTATTCTATTTGTTTTTTCCTATCTCTGATTTCAACTTTCTGCTTTCCTCTAAAAATATCCTTCTTTTTTTCTGTCTTCCATCGCAGCTTCGCTTCTTTTGTCATCAGAACGGCCACCCCTTTCAGTTATCCTTGTTGAAGCCACTTCTTCGATGATTTCCTCTAAAGTAGAAGCTGTTGAAGCAACTGCCCCAGTACATGTTGCATCACCTATGGTACGGAATCTAACAACCATATCCTTTACTTCCTCTGTGTCTTTTGTATTAACAAAATCGGCTTTACCCATAATGATTCCGTCTCTTACGAAACATTTTCTTGTGTGTGAAAAGTAAATAGATGGAATCTCAATTTTTTCGGCTAGAATGTATTGCCAAACATCCATTTCAGTCCAGTTAGAAATAGGAAAAACTCTAAAGTGTTCACCCATTTCCTTTTTACCATTGAAAATATTCCAAAGTTCAGGTCTTTGATTTTTCGGATCCCATTGTCCAAACTCATCTCTGTGAGAAAAGAATCTTTCTTTAGCGCGAGCTTTTTCTTCATCTCTTCTCGCTCCACCCATGGCGCAGTCAAATTTGTTGCTTTCAATAGCATCCAATAAAGTGGTCGTTTGCAATTTGTTTCTACTTGCATTAAATCCTTTTTCTTCAACTACTCTTCCTTGGTCAATAGAATCTTGAACGGAAGCAACAATCAATTTAGTCCCGGTTTTAGCCATCGCTGCATCTCTATATTCAATTGTTTCCGGAAAGTTGTGCCCAGTATCAACGTGCATTAATGGAAATGGAACTTTACCCGGGAAAAATGCTTTTCTTGCCAAGTGGAAACAGACGATAGAGTCTTTTCCTCCTGAGAATAACAGCACAGGGTTTTCAAATTGAGCTGCAACCTCTCTGATGATGTAGATTGCTTCAGCCTCTAATTCTTTTAAATGTGTTAAGTTGTAATTACTCATTTAAATATTTATTTTCTTTAGTATAAATTGGAGTAGTTCTTCACCACTCTCTTCAATTGTTTTATTTTTTGTCTGAACAGTTAAAACTGCGTTATCTGGTTTTTCAAAAGGTGCAGAAATCCCAGTAAAATCTTTTATTTCGCCTTTTCGGGCTTTGGCGTATAGTCCTTTAACATCTCTACTTTCACAAACTTCAAGAGGAGTGTCAATAAAAATTTCCAGAAAGTCTTCTTTGCCAATAATATCTCTTGCTTGTTTTCTAATAGCATTAGTAGGGCTTACAAATGAATTGATGGTGATAACGCCACAATTCAAAAACAATTTAGAGACTTCAGATATTCTTCTGATGTTCTCAGTCCTGTCTTCCTCACTAAAACCTAGGTTATTATTAATGCCAGTTCTCACATTATCACCATCCAATACCTGAGTTAAAAAACCTTGGTCATGTAGTTTTCTCTCCAGATATTTCGCAATTGTTGTTTTTCCTGAGCCTGACAAACCAGTCATCCAAATGACCTTACTTCTTTGTTTTAGAAGTACTTGTTTGTCTTCTCTTTGAAGTAATTCATCAAATACAGAATAGATATTGTTGTGTTCTTCTTTCATTTTGAGAATGCGAAGATAACGATAAAGTAGTTAATTTTCTAGTACCTAGCCGCTTGAATTGTTAATTAATTATGTTGGATTCATTACTTTAACAATCCTTGAATTTGCACTACCTTTGCATTGTGGCTAAGACAGGTCTAATATTAGGTAGTAATTTGGATGATAAATTCAATTATTTAAAAGGTGCAAAAGCGCTTTTAGAGTGTAATGTGGGGAAAATTGTGGCTATGTCTTCTTTTTATGCTAGTCCACCTTGGGGGTATAAAAGTCAAAATGAATATGTTAACCAGGTTTTGATAATTGAGACCAGTAAAACACCCGAACAACTTCTGGAGAAAAATTTATTAATCGAAAAAGTTTTAGGTAGAGAAAGAAGTGAAAATGGTTACACAGATAGAACCATTGATGTTGATATATTGTTTTATGATGATTTAATAATGGATGAAGAGAAGTTAATTCTTCCGCATCCAAGACTTCATTTAAGACGATTTTGTTTGGCGCCACTTCAAGACGTTTTGCCAAAATGGTATCATCCCCAATTAGAATTAACAATAGAGAAACTAGTTGCAAATTGTGAAGATAAAAGTGATTTAAAGAAAGTTGATGCCATATAAGTACATAGCGATAGAAGGTAACATCGGTGCGGGTAAATCTACATTGGCCAATTTCTTGAACAAATATTTTGGTGGAAATATCTTATTGGAACAGTTTGAGGAAAACGCATCGCTCAAAGAGTTTTATAAAAATCCGTCTTTTGCTATTAATACGGAGATTCAATTTGTGTTGGATAGAAGCCTACAATTAACAAATTTTCATAAGCAAAACCAGGGTCTAATAATTGCAGATTACATACCTCAAAAGAGTTTGATTTTTGCAAGAAACAATCTGTCTAAAAAAGATTTTATGCTCTATGAGCCAATTGCAAAGCGTCTACTTCTCCAACATCCTCAGCCGGATTTAATCATATATTTGAATAGGACAACTTCGGAGCTATTGGAAAATATCAAAAGAAGAGGCCGTGATTATGAATTGTCTATGGGTGAAGATTATTTGGAAGGATTAAATGCTGGTTACGAAAAGTATTTGTTTGAAATGTGTAACTGCCCCATAATAGAGATTAATGCCAAAGAAATAGATCTTAAAAAACCTGAACAATTAGCGTCAGCATTTCAAAGAGTTATTGGTGCCGAATATGCCCCAACTAGACGAAAAGTTGATTTGAAAACATTGGTGAATTTTTCTTTTTCTAAGGAAGATGTTTAAATATAATTAACAATCGTTAATAACTCTTTTTTATTTTTAATTCGGTAAAAACTACCTTTGCTACACTTAAACGAAAGGTCCATGTTAACTATTGATACATCCATAACAAAGAACCCTAAATTGCATCATTATTTACTTGGTGCAGTAGGTCCTCGGCCTATTTGTTTTGCGAGTACGGTGGATAAGGATGGGAATAGAAATTTGGCTCCTTTTAGTTTCTTTAATGTATTTAGTTCTAATCCTCCTATTGCGGTTTTTTCTCCTGCAAATAGTGGAAGTGCTGGAGCAAAAAAAGACACATTGCTAAACGTACTGGAGGTTCCTGAAGTAGTTATCAATATTGTGAACTATGATGTGGTTCATCAGATGTCGTTAGCTAGTTCACCGTATGAAAAAGGGGTGGATGAATTTGTAAAAGCAGGGTTAACTCCTATTGCTTCTGAAACTGTTAAGCCATTTAGAGTAAAAGAGTGTCCCGTACAGATGGAGTGTAAAGTCACAGAAGTCAAAGCATTAGGTGAAGGTGGAGGAGCAGGGAATTTGGTAATCTGTGAGGTGCTGAAAATACATATTAATGAAGATGTTCTAGGTGCTAATGACATGATAGATCAAAAGAAAATTGATTTGGTGGCTAGAATGGGAGGGAACTGGTATTGCAGAGCGGATGAAAATTCGATGTTTGAAATCACCAAACCAATTACTACGCAAGGCATTGGCGTAGATAATATTCCAAATGAAGTTAAAGCAAGTGGTGATTTTAGTCCGAATGACTTAGGACAGTTGGGAGGAATGGAAGAACTG
>CAJYBK010000061.1 GCA_913064955.1 uncultured Flavobacteriales bacterium | reverse complement strand
CTCTGATTACCTTATTGGTAGTAATGCCCTTTGTTCAGGTTGAGGTATGTTTTACTACTTCTATTAGGAGCCATAGAATGATTGGCAATAGCAAATTGAATGCGTGGTAAGGTGTCTTTGGAATCGACAATAACAAAATCATTTAGATTAAAAATGTCTTTTATTTCAGTTCCTGTGTAAATTGCACTATCCTTCATCGTATAAAAACTATTGATATCATACCTATATTCGGGGGAGGGGAAATTTTCTTTCCAACCTATTTCATGAAGGAATAAGAACCTATAGTAATTATTTGAGTCTATGTCTTCTGAATTATTTTTAAAAGTTTTTTCAATCATTTTCTTATTTGCCGTCACCAATTTAATACTGTCATTGCTGACTACGTAAAATAGTTTCTGATTGATTAACTCCATCTTTTGACCATAGGAAAACACTGATACAATTAGTATTAAGATTATTAGAAAAGAAGATTTATTTAGATCTGTCATTTTAATGAACTTTTATATTACATCAATTTCTTTATCATGTGTTACTTCGTAGGTGAATTTAATGATTTTCCCTTGGTTAGGCTTAAGGTCCAGTCTCCAAGTAATAATCCCAGTGTTTTCGTTAAGTCTTCCGCCATCCAGTTCTATTTTCTTCACTTTGATATTGTCATTTTTCGAAACTGGTATTTGATCTTTAATGTCAATCGAAGCAGTTGTACTATTTGTGTTTTTTATAGCAATTTCAATAGTGATGTTTCTTGTTTTGTTTTTACCTAGCAGCTTGTCTATGGTTTCATCTTCAATCTTCTTTCGGGTTATTTCAATACCTCTTTCTCTACCCATAGCCAATGATAATGTGTCTTCCATTTGTGAAGGGTGTATTTCTGTCTCACCTACAAAAGAGTTGTTGAAATAAATGTTTGCCTTGGCAGGTAATAGGTTATGTTTTCTCCAGTCTGTTAAATTAGCCAACAAGAATGCGTCTGTATTTACCTTCGGAACTGCGATGTAATCAAACTTCGAATTTAAATCTACATTATTCACAACCATCATGGTCTCTTTACCGTCTGAAGGGATAGAGTATCTATTTTTAATAGCGAATTCTACATTAGATAATGTTTTATCTGTATTTGATACCAAACTTTTTGGAAGAATAAATTGATCTTGTGAATTACCAATTTGAAATCCCGTAGAATTGGTGGTAACATTCGTGGTAAACGAAGTTGCATTGTTAGTGGGTATTAAAGTGTTCATATAGAAATTACTTTGTTGAATATATGCAGTTGTGTCAGATGAATATCCAAAAATATTTGCTTGTGGTTTGGTTGCCATTAAAGATTTATCTTGAATTTCCCACATCGCCAATGTAGGAATAGTGAAACTACAGTCTTGACTAAAAGTAGAAAGCGTCAATTTTACATTATCCCAATCTTCACCCGTTTTTTGAAAAATACTGGCCTTGTAGGTTAGGTTTACCGGCTCATCTGCAGATTGTGCTCTAAGGTCATAAGAAGGAATCCATCCCGCTCTGTTTACCAAATAATTAACTGCAATGTCAGTCTCCGTGTCGTAATCACTAAAAACTGTTAAGACTATTTGATGAACTTGCGCCTTGACTTGTGGAGCCACAGTTTTGTGCTGGCTGTAACTTCTTAAATCATTCAATTCGGATTGTGTTCTGTCTTGAGATTTTCTCAGTTTGTGTTCAGAAATTTTTAGATTCATTAATTGTCCTTCAATGATTTCTAACTTTTCGTGATAGAATTCTACTGCAAGCATGAAAATAGCTAGACTGTCAGATTTACCCTCACCTCTTATTGTTTTGTTATTAGTGATGATTTTTTTCTCTTGTGAAAGATTGTAAATCTGATTGGTCAATTTGTCTAATCGCAGATTTTGATAAAACAAAGAATCCTCCAAACTATGTATTTCTCGCTGAATTTTTTCTGGTAAAGGTTCTGAGACCATTATAGGATTGTTGTATTCAATATTGTGCTTTACATCTAGAATTAATGCAGATCCAGAACAATTCGCCTGAATGCTTTTTTGATTAAGATATGGTGAAACATCGTTAATGATAATTTCATTCGTTCCTTTCTTAATAGTGCTTTTCGCCTTCCTATAAACTTGCGCACCGTTGATGTAAACAGTAACCGCTGAAATTCTAGAATTGATTTTATTGGCCATTGCTGGCATTGCAGTTAATACTGCAAGTGTGAATATGAATAGTTGCTTTTTCATGCTGTTTGATTTTAAATTATGCAACAAACATATTGTAGTTTTAGATTTCCTAAAAGGTGCACTTAGTGAATTGGATGTTTGACTTAGTGAAGTTTGTTATACCACTAATTAAGTACAATGTAAAAAGTTGGAATTAGAGGTCATAGCGAATTTGTAATAGAATTTGAGTTAATCAATTTTTATAATAACGAATTCAAATGTTTCATTGTTAGAATAACTAATTGTCGGATAGCGAAGCAAATTGTTTCATTGCTTCATTGCTTCATTGTCACATTAATATATCTTTGCATCCTTAAATTATTACTGCAATGAGCATTCAACTTTCAGAACAAGAAGTCCTTAGAAGACAGTCTTTGACTAAATTACGTGAACTAGGTATTGATCCTTATCCTGCCGCTTTATATCCAGTGGATACATTGTCCAAGGAGATAAAGGTCAATTTCATTGAAGGTAAAGAGGTTTGTGTAGCTGGAAGATTGATGTCTCGAAGAGATATGGGTAAGGTTCAGTTTGTAGAACTGCAAGATAGTGAGGGAAGAGTTCAAGCTTATTTTGCTAGAGATATAATTTGTGAAGGAGAAGACAAAACAATGTACAATGTTGTTTTTAAGAAGTTATTAGACATTGGAGATTTCATCGGAATCAAAGGAACACTTTTCAAAACAAAAGTGGGAGAGACTTCTATCAGAGTAAAAGAATTTACTGTGTTAAGTAAGTCCCTAAAACCTTTGCCATTACCAAAAACTGATGCAGAAGGAAATGTACATGATGCATTCACGGATCCAGAATTAAGATACCGTCAGCGTTATGTTGACTTGGTGGTTAATCCGAAGGTTAAAGAAGTATTTGTAAAAAGAACAAAATTGTTTACAGCCATGAGAAACTTCTTCAATGAAGCAGGATACATGGAAGTAGAAACTCCGATATTACAAAGTATTGCGGGAGGAGCAGCAGCAAAACCTTTCATGACACATCACAACGCATTGGATATTCCTTTGTATATGAGAATTGCCAATGAATTATATTTGAAAAGGTTGATATGTGGTGGTTTTGATGGTGTTTATGAGTTTTCTAAAAACTTCAGAAATGAAGGAATGGATAGAACGCATAATCCGGAATTTACAGCAATGGAAATTTATGTGTCATACAAGGATTACAATTGGATGATGGAGTTTACAGAAAACTTGTTAGAGCATTGTGCTAAAGCAGTAAATGGAACTTCTGAAGCAACTTTTGGAGAATATAAAATAGATTTCAAAGCACCTTATAAGAGAGTGACAATGCGTCAAGCAATCATAGACTTTACTGGGTTTGATATCAAAGGGAAAACTGAAGATGAATTGAGAACTGCTGCACTTGGAATGGGTGTAGAAGTGAACGAAACAATGGGAGTTGGGAAATTGATTGATGAGATTTTTGGAGAGAAATGTGAGGGGAATTACATTCAGCCAACATTCATTACTGATTATCCTAAAGAGATGTCTCCATTATGTAAAGAGCACAGAGAAGACCCTTCTTTGACGGAACGTTTTGAGTTGATGGTATGTGGTAAAGAAATTGCCAACGCTTATTCTGAGCTAAATGACCCAATAGACCAAAGAGAACGTTTTGAAGCTCAAGTAGCCTTGGCTAAGAAAGGTGACGATGAAGCAGGAGAGTTTATTGATCAGGATTTCTTAAGAGCATTGGAATACGGAATGCCTCCAACATCTGGTTTGGGAATTGGAATGGATAGGCTAATTATGTTTTTAACAAATAATCCTGCTATTCAAGAAGTGTTATTCTTCCCTCAGATGAGACCAGAGAAGAAAGCCGTTGTATTAACAGATGAAGAGAAATTGGTACTAGGTTTATTAAAATCTTCTTCACCTATGTTATTAGGAGATCTAAAAGAAAAGGCAGCCCTTAGTGGTAAGAAATGGGACACGGCTATCAAAGGATTGACAAAGTTGAAATTGGCTAAAGTGACTAAGGAAAATGATGTGCTGACAGTGGAAGTAGTGAGTTAGTCGTATCGATTTCTAGATATAAAATTAAAAAGCCTATTTGCATAAGCAAATAGGCTTTTTGTATTTTACAACTGTTGTTTCTTTCTTCTCTTGTAAATTATAAATCCAATTATGGCAAGGATAAATAAGAACCAAATATTAGCTAATTCAACAATAAAGAAAAGAATAGCATTCCATCCGTTAAATAAACTTTCCTTCAATTGAGTTAAAAAGGAAGGTTGGTATTCATCTATATTTAGTTCGTTTTCAACTAACTCCTTATCCATTGATGTATCTTGATACATGTTTAGTTGAACAGTGCTGTATTCCACTTCGTAATCTAATTCTAGATTTCTAATCATTGCTTCATCTTCTAGTTTCTGTTTGTACAACATGTTTTCATAGGCATCAACCACCTTATTCATTTTGTCAGTCTTGTTGGCAATAGCTGCTTTTAATTGATCTTGGTATTGTGCTAATCTTTTTTGCTCCAATTGATTTTTTAATTCTGTCAAACTAATTTCATTCGCTGTAATTATTCTTTCATCTAGAAATGTAACAGACGTTGAAATAACTTTAAGTAGAGAATCTAGTTGGGTATTAGGTATCCTTATAGTCATATTGTTGTTCATTCTATAAGAGGTCACTTTCAACGATGAGTCGTTGGATATAGCAATTTTTTTAACACTCTCAATTTCACTATATAAGTTGGTGTAGGTTACTATCCCTCCTAAATTAACAATCGCGTTTTCTAAAAAGTAAGTTGTGTTTCTTACGCTCTCAGTTTTGTACTTCAGTTGTGCCTTTCTAATAAAACGCATGTTACTATCATTCACCATTGTGGCTGCCAATGAAGATACTGCTTGCTGATGATTTTCTGATTGATATTTCTCTTCCGATTCAGATTTAGATTCTGCAACTGAAGAGGCGGTCATTTTGGACGTCTCTTCATATGCTTCCGCACTACCTCCCGGAGCCTGGTCTTCAGATTGAGTGTAACTTTCACTGTCCTGACTTGCACATGATATTAATGTTAACGCAATTAATACTGTGATGGTTTGAATTGATTTTTTCATTTTCTTTTGGTTTTAGATTAGTATGAAGCAAACCTAGTATCAAAAGAGTCGGTGTAGTTGTAAAACGCTAGTAAACAGCATTGTAAAATGATTTACAATTGTTTTACAAAGGTGGTTTATCACGTTGTATCGAAAAAAACTTCTTTATTTGAAGTCATTAAGTTAATGTTATATCTTTGGAAAGTTGGAACAGAAAGAACGCATATTGTTTGATCTACTGCTCGAAAGGGTGTGTAATAAACTTCAGGAAAATCATCCAGAAGTTAATTCAACTATGCAAGACTGGAAAGGGGAAGAAATCGCTTTGTTAAGGGAAGATTTGCAGCAACAAGTGAATGGTACTATTAGTGAAAAGTGGTTCTATACGCATATCAAAAATCAACAAGATAAGTTGCCACGAAAGGATACATTAGATTTATTTTGTCAATATGTGAATGAACAAAGCTGGAATTCGTTTACTCATCAACATTCAAATATTATAGGACCTTCAGAAACAAAAACTCCATCAACTAGTAAAACTAATAGTAAATCTAAATCGAAAAAGAATCGATTATTAGTTCCCATTATGATTGGTGTTGTTTTAGTGGTGCTGAGTTTGTTGGTCTATTTTTCTTCTCTTCGACAAACTGAAACACAATATCGTTTTTGTTTCATTGATCAAAACACGCATTTACCAGTAGTAGATTCTTTCTTGGAGATCAAAATGTTAAAAGGGGAGGAGACACCATTGTTTTTTCCATTAAAATCAAGTTGTATAGATGGAGAGGGAAAGGAAGTTGATTTTATCGTTAAAGGAAGGTTTTACAAACCATTACACATAAAAAGAACGATACAAAATGATACATATGAGGAGTCTATATTCTTGCAGCCAGATGACTATGCGATGATGTTGCATTTGTTTGCCAATTCTAAAGTAGAAGATTGGAAGAAACGTAGGGATCAATTGGCAGAGATGATGAGTGATGATTTAAAAGCATATGAATTATCAACGGATGGTTTTACGATTGATGTTTTAACCAAAAGTGAGTTTATCAATAAAATGACACTGCCTACTAGAGTGCTTAAGCAAGTTGCAATAGTTCATACCGAATATGAAGGAGATCAAATGTCTCTAATAAAATTTACACAGGAGTGAGATACATAATTAAGACATATCGCAATTTGCTCTTTTTGACTTTGACACTTTTGTTTTTCAGTTGTGCTAGTTCTTCGATGGACGAAGAAATGGACGCAGGAACTGCGGAGGCTAAAAAGGAGAGTCCAGAAGCAGTTATGGCGGAAGAAGCAAGTGTAGAGTCAACTGTAGAGTCTAAATCAACTACAGCTACTATCAATTATAAGAAATGGAAAAATAAAGCCAAACAGCAGTTAGAGTCAATCGAGGATTTGGTTTCCATCCTAAAGGACAGTACTTTAGATATAGATTTTAAACAGGAAATAGAAAAGGAATTAGATGTTTTATACGAAACTAGAGATTCCGCTTCGTACGATTTAGATGGACATGAATTAAAATTTAAAAATTTCAAAGATTTGAAAGTTGAAAGTCAAGATACTTTGTCGCTGCTTTTCAAAAACAAAAAGGACAACTTAAAAGCAGCATTTATTGTGGTTAGTGAAACTAAACTGTTTGGTGAATCTACTGAAATTGTTGAACGTTTGAAGTTGGTTTCTATTTCCAAAATAGAATAATTTATTTAGAAAAGTTGTTCTTCCAAACCTCTACCAAATCATTTTCATAAACCAATTCCCCAGCATTACGAATGGCATCATAGATAATTATGTCTCTTTCTGTCTCCGCAGGGTTCTTTCCTATTTTGATTACATAGTCAATAGCTTGTCCTGTATTCGCTATTTTCAATCCTGGAAGAGAGTCTAGTAACTTTTCGTAAGGCTCGTGATACTTTAACGGGAAATAATCTTGTCTTGCACCTGTGTTTTCAAGGATGAAGAGGTTTTTCTCCACACCTAAAATGTTACTTATGTGATAATGGTCCCAGGTGTTCGATGTGAATATGGGATATACGGAACTCTCGTTATTAATAAAATCATTTGCCGCAAGTACTTTCTTTGTGTCAGTATTTAGCGGCATCCAATGTGCTAAATGACCGTTTGTTTGAATGGTCGTAAAAATAATTACAAAGCTTCCTAGTCCGTATTTAAGTAGGTTGGCTTTGATTTCCTGTCGGGCAAGCCATGAGATTAGAAAGATCCAGAAGAAGTATTCTATTCTAACAGAAAATACGCTAGCGTAACCTACAGAATCTGGAAGTATGAAGTATAAAAGCAAGATGCTCAATGCGGTTATAAGCAGATAATCAGATAATTGAAGTTTCCTTGAAACTCGTTTGAAACTTACAAAAACAGTTAGTAAAACTAAAGAGAAGGTAAAAAAATATTTGCCAATTTCAGCGAGAAATCCTTTGGCTATAATTGATTTGGATGAGAATAAGTTCTTTAATAATTCTGAGAATTCTAAGTAGACTATTTCTGACTCTCTTGATCCCATAAATAAGATGGCTAGGACTACACATGGTAATGCAGCCGCAATCAAGTAGCATAAACTTAATATAAACTTTGTTAAAGTAACCTTTTTAATAGCAGAGTGGGTCGTTACAAACAAAGCCAAAGCAATTCCAGTAAATACAAAAACTATTGAATGGGAAAAATAGAGTAGTATCAATAAAAAGGCAAGTGAAAAGTGTTTTCTAAAATTGTGATGATTAGATTTTTCAAAGTAATTCAAGATCCAAAACATGAGAATGATCGCTAAAACGAAATTGTAGAAGCCACTATAAAAGAGATATGAAAATACCAAAGGGAAAATTAAGTAAGCCAAGTTTGGTTTGTCAGGTTTAGATCTGTTCCAATAAGCAAAACTCAAAGTGAATGCTAGGATAAAAAAGAGGTGAAAAACTTTTACAGCAACCGTGCTACTGAAAATTTGCAGTAGTAAAGATAGTATCAGAAAAGAAGCGTAATTCGGAGTTATTTGTGGGTTTAACTCTAAATATGAATTTGTATATGCATCGCCATTAATGATTCTATTAAATGTGGCAGAATTGTATATATGATTAGGACCATCTAGAGTAATTAGATAGTCCATCATAAAAATAGGTGAAATTGTAATAATTAAAAGTGTAATGAAAACATACCAGTGCCAATAATCTTTAAAGTTTGGAATGTTTTTCATGAAGATTAAAAGGTCATTTCTGGAATATCACCTTCAACTAAAAGTTTTGCTTCAGTAGCAGCAACTATCTCCTCAACAGAAACACCTGGAGCTCTTTCAATCAGTTTTAACCCGCCTTCCGGAAGAACTTCCATCACAGCTAAGTTAGAAACGATTTTTTTTACGCACCTAACCCCAGTTAAAGGCAGCGAACATTCTTTTAAAACTTTACTTGCCCCAGCCTTATTAGTATGCATCATAGCAACAATAATATTATCCGCAGAAGCAACTAGGTCCATGGCACCTCCCATTCCTTTCACCATTTTTCCAGGTATTTTCCAGTTGGCAATGTCACCATTTTCAGAAACTTCCATAGCCCCTAAAACAGTCAATTGAACGTGTTGCCCCCTAATCATTCCGAAACTCATTGCAGAATCAAAGTAACAAGCACCCGGTAAAGCAGTAATGGTTTGCTTCCCAGCATTAATTAAATCTGCGTCTTCTTCACCTTCAAATGGAAATGGTCCCATTCCTAAAATTCCATTTTCCGATTGGAATTCTACATCAATACCTTCTGGGATGTAATTAGCAACTAATGTTGGTATACCAATTCCTAGGTTAACATACCAGTTGTGTTGTAATTCCTGAGCTATTCGCTGTGCTATCTGTTGTTTGTCTAGTGCCATGGTATTATGATTTTTGTCTTACAGTTCGTTGCTCAATTCTTTTTTCGTAGTTCTCACCTTTGAAAATTCGGTTAACCAGTATTCCTGGTATATGAATTTCATTTGGATCTAATTCACCAGCAGGAACCAATTCTTCTACTTCAGCAATAGTTACATTTCCTGCACCACACATACTTGGATTAAAATTTCTAGCAGTTCCTTTGAATATTAAATTGCCTGCAGTATCTCCTTTCCATGCTTTTACAATAGCGAAATCAGCTTTGTAGGCTTCTTCCATAACATACATTTTACCGTTGAATTCTCTTGTTTCTTTACCTTCAGCTACTTCTGTGCCATAGCCTGCAGGTGTGAAAAAAGCCGGGATGCCTGCTTGAGCAGCTCTGCATTTTTCTGCTAAAGTTCCTTGTGGAGTTAACTCTACTTCAAGTTCGCCACTCAACATCTGTCTTTCAAATTCATCGTTTTCGCCAACATAAGAAGAAATCATTTTTTTGATTTGCTTTCCTTGTAACAGAAGACCTAATCCAAAATCATCAACTCCAGCGTTATTCGAAATACAAGTTACATCAGTGACTTTTTTTCTTACTAGTTCAGAAATGCTATTTTCAGGAATGCCACAAAGACCAAATCCTCCTAGCATAATGGTCATGCCATCTTGAATCCCCTGACATGCTTCTTCTACATTTTTTACGACTTTATTCATTACTGTTACTTTTAATAGAATTAAAATTTAAGGATTCCAAATGGAATCATTGTCAAAGTTGCCACTTTCTTCCCAATCAAAACTGTCACCTCCATTTTCATCAAAAATGATTGGAGCTGAATTGAACTCCACTGAACAATCTATTGGATCTTTTAAAATACTTGCGGGTTTCGGAAAATCACCTTGAGATATACTTAAGGTACTGTCATCATATACTTTGTGCATGTAATAAGCCCACATAGGAAGCGCCATATTAGTTCCCATACCTAGTTGAAGACTTCTAAATCGAACAGATCTATCTTCAGCGCCAACCCAAACACCAGTCACTAAATCAGGTGTTAGTCCCATGAACCAACCATCTGATTGGTTTTGAGTGGTCCCGGTTTTAGCTGCAATTGGCATTTTTAGCCCAGCATACGGCCTTTTTTCTGTTTGTTTTCCACGAATACGTAAAGCAGTCCCACCCACCATAGCGCGACCTTTCTTGTTCTTTAAGGTTGGATGTTGGATACCAGCTGTAGTTCGTTTCATAATGCTTAGCATTGTGTAGGCAATATCACTGTTCCAAACACGGGTAACTTTCTGTTCTGGTTCGTAAATAATATTTCCATTCTTATCTTCTACTCTAACGATGTAAATAGGCTCTATATAAATACCATCATTAACAAATGAACACATACCGCCCACCATTTCGAATACACTCAGGTCTAACACACCTAGTGCCATAGATGGTACAGGAAGGTATCCAGTAGTGTCAATTCCGAGTTGTCCAACTCGATCCCAAACTTTTGCAGGCATCACACCATCTTGTAGTCCTATAACATAAGCCGTAATATTGTTCATAGAAGACGCCAGTGCGTAAGGTATCGGAGTCATCTCTCCGGATAGTTTTGAACCTGCATTGCCAGGACACCACATCTTATTTCGGTACTTATTGTAAGGGATTTCTACACAGTATGAAATGTCTGGGACAGATAAACAAGGAGTAATTGCCCCTACAGAAAGCGCAGTTGCATATACAAAAGGCTTAAAAGTGGAGCCTACCTGTCTTTTCCCTTTTTTAACCATGTCGTATTTGAAATGCTGGAAATGCGGTCCACCAACCCATGCTTTAACATGTCCATTATGAGGATTCATAGAAACCATTGAAGCTCTTAAAAGTGCTTTGTAATATCTAATTGAATCCATTGGCGACAGTAGTGTGTCTTTTTCATAGTTCTCAGCTTGCCAATCAAATATTTTCATTGGTTTTACCGTGTTGAAGATTTTGTCTATTTCCGCTTCAGTTCTTATTGGCTCATCATGATGACAGTATTCACAGTGATAATGTGTTTCAGTCTTTTTCAACCACACCGAAGGTCGCTCACAGTATGCACAAACTTTACCAGTCATCTTTTTGTACATTTGAGATTGTCTTTTGGCAGTTAGCATAATTGTATCTATCTGGCCTTGTTTTAAGTCATTCGAAAAGGGAGGGTTTTTCCATTTAGCATTATTAGCGAAGAAATCCTCTTGTAGTTCAAATTTTAAATGTTCTTGAACAGCCCATTCCGCATATTTTTGCATTCGTGAATCTATGGTTGTGTATATTTTTAACCCATCCGAATAAATGTCGTAACTAGATCCGTCTACTTTGGCTATTTTTGGAGTTCCGTCAGGATTTTTAGCATTTAGCAACTCACTTAGTTCACCTCTTAATGTTTCTCTAAAATAGGGAGCTAATCCAGTTTGGTGATCTACTCTGGTATAATTAAGATCTAGAGGTAGCACTTTAAGTGAATCATATTCTTTTTGAGTAATGAATTTGCTTTTTTTCATTTGAGAAAAAACGACAGAACGTCTTATCATTACAGTATCGGCTTTTCTCAACGGGTTAAACATGGATGGGTTTTTTGCCATCCCTACAAGCATGGCTGCTTCATGTAATTCCAAGTCTATTGGCTTTTTACCAAAGTAAACCATTGCAGCAGAATTAATTCCAACCGCATTATTCAAAAAGTCAAACTTGTTGAAATACATAGCAATGATTTCTTCTTTTGTATATGCTTTCTCCAACCTTGTCGCGATGATCCATTCTTTGAATTTTCTTTTTACCAATTCAATTTTAGACATTTTTTCCCTTGGGAATAGCATTTTGGCAAGTTGTTGTGAAATGGTACTTCCTCCTCCTTGACTATTTCCGGTAGCAACCCCCTTTATCACCCTTCCTGTAGCACGGATATCTACTCCAGCATGACTATGAAATCTTTCATCTTCCGTTGCAATTAATGCTTGAACTAAATAAGGTGAAAGTTCGTTAAATGAAGCATTGGTTCTGTTTTCTCTAAAGTATTTACCCATTTCAACACCATCTTCAGAAATAACCACCGAAGCTAAGTTGCTTTGTGGGTTTTCCAATTGGTCGAATCCAGGGAGATTACCATCATCTGCGATGTACAACATTCCTCGAATACCAAGATATGGGGAGAGTAGAGCTAGCCAAAGTAGCACTATTATAGACCATTTAACCCATAGTCTTAACTGTTTTTTTTGAGGTTTAGCCTGCTTTGGCTGCTGTTCTTCTTGTTGCTCGTTCATTAATCTGTAATACTATAAAGTTCAAAAGTAGCAAAAAAAAATACGCATCAAAGCTGAATTGTTTATCTGTTGAAAAGTGCTTATTATTTGTAAATGTTAACAACTTGTCTAAACTGAAGAAAATTATTTCACTTAAGGCTTGTATTGTTTATTCGAAAGCCTACCTTTGCACCCGATTTTGAAAGTTAAGATAAAAAAATACTCAGAAATGAAGTTTAGAACTTATTTTAAGTCATTGGTTTTGACATTTTTAGCAATTTTTGCTTTTGCAACGGCTAATGCTAGTGGGGATGAGGGGAAAAAAGAATTTGATCCTGTGTCGTTTGCAACGCATCACGTTTTAGATGCACATGAGATCCATTTTTGGGGAGAAGGAGAGTCTTCTTTCACTGTTCCATTACCAATTATTGTCTTTGGTACTGAAGGGATGGCGGTTTTTATGTCCTCAGAGTTTCATCACGATGATCATGGTCATCATGTAGTAGAGAAAAACGGAATGAGTTTCGTTAAGTCTCACGAGAAAATATACCAATTGAACGCTGGAGAACATCATTTAAAAATGAAAGACGGTGAGGTTGATAACGCAACTAAGCCATTTGATATGTCAATTACAAAAAATGTGGCAACACTGTTTTTGGTAGCATTGGTTTTGATTTTAGTTTTTAGATCAGTTGGTAAGTATTACGCTAAGAATGGTGCAGTTGCACCAAAAGGATTGGCATCATGGATGGAGCCATTAATTCTTTTTGTAAGAGATGATGTTGCTAAGAATAATATCAAAACTGGTCCGGAAAGGTTTATGCCATTCTTGTTGACTATATTTTTCTTTATCCTTTGTGGTAACATACTGGGGTTAATCCCAATTTTAACTAATCCTAATTTAACAGGTAATATTTCAGTAACAATTACTTTAGCATTGTTTATGCTGGTAATGCAATTGATTCATTCTAAGAAAGCGTGTTGGAGTCACATGTTTATGCTTCCTGGTGTTCCTATAGCGTTGTACCAAATATTAGTTCCAATTGAACTAGCGGGTATCATCATCAAGCCAGTTGCATTGTTAATTCGTTTGTTTGCGAATATCACAGCATGTCACATTATCGTAATATCATTAATATCAATCATCTTTGTAAATCAAAGTGCAGCTTGGGCAGGATTGTCTGTGCCAATGGCTTTGTTTATATCAGTTTTAGAAATTCTTGTTGCTTTTCTTCAAGCGTACATCTTTACAATGCTTTCAGCATTGTTTATAGGTATGGCTGTTGAAGAGGGACATCATTAACAAGCATAATTAATAATCAATAAATAAAAACAAAAATTATGAATGAGTTTATTTTTCACGGTGGATTAGCTGCAATTGGTGGTGGTCTTGCTGTATTAGGTGCTGGTCTTGGTATCGGTAAAATTGGTGGATCTGCAATGGAAGCTATTGCTAGACAACCAGAAGCTGCTGACAAGATTCAAACGGCAATGATTATTGCTGCTGCTCTTGTAGAGGGTGCTGCTTTATTCGGAATTGTTGTAGCGATGCTACAAGGATAATTTTTCAAAGAGAGGTGAATTGGGATTGCCAATTCACTTCTCTTTATTAATTTTGATTATGAATTTTTTAATATAAGTATAATATGGATTTAGTAACGCCCAGCTTTGGTTTGATGATATGGACAACACTTGTGTTTTTAGTGTTGTTGTTATTGCTTAAGAAGTTTGCTTGGAAACCAGTTTTGACTGCTGTTAAAGAGAGAGAAAGTAAAATTGATGAGGCTTTGAAGGCTGCTGAAATGGCAAAACTTGATATGGCTAAATTGAAGTCTCAAAATGAAGACATGAAAAAAGAAGCTTTGGCTGCACGTGAGCAAATGATGCGTGAGGCAAAAGAAACTAAAGACACAATTATTGCAGAAGCAAAAGAAGCTGCAAAAACTGAGTCTGAAAAAATCATGGTTTCAGCAAGAGAAGAAATCAAATCAGAGAAAAACGCTGCAATGGCTGAAATCAAAAATCAAGTGGCTGTATTGTCAATTGAGATTGCTGAGAAAGTCGTAAAGGAGAAACTTTCTTCTGATGAGAAGCAAAAGACTTTGGTAGATAATTTAATTGAAGACGTAACACTCAACTAATTATGGCAAATTCATTAGCAGCGAGAAGATACGCAAAATCACTTATGGCTTTAGCATTGGAGAAAAATGCTATTGACGCTGTCTATACAGATATGCATACAATTGGTGCTACACTTGCCGAAAGTTCAGAGTTAGAGGCTGTGTTGAAAAACCCAATTATCAAAGCAGAAAAGAAAGGTTCAATTTTGAATTCTATTTTTTCTGGTAAGGTGAATGCTTTGACAGCTGATTTTTTGAAATTGGTTGTAGATAAGAATCGTGTAGATTCTATTGGAGACATTGCATACGCATATGTACTAGAGTACAAAACACATAAAAACATCTCTTTGGTAGAAGTTACTTCTGCTGTTAAGTTAGATGATGTTCAGAAAGCAAAAATATTGGCAATTGCAGCTAAACAAGGAGCGGCAAATGCAGAAGTTGTAGAAACAATCGACCCGAA
Source organism: uncultured Flavobacteriales bacterium (assembly GCA_913064955.1). Lineage (GTDB taxonomy): Bacteria > Bacteroidota > Bacteroidia > Flavobacteriales_D > Parvicellaceae > Parvicella. The sequence goes on along the minus strand of CAJYBK010000061.1, from coordinate 909 downwards.
ATTAATGGGTGGGTTTATATTGAAAATGGGAGATAAGCAAATTGATGCAAGTATCCTAAATCAATTCAACACTTTGAAACAAGAGTTAATAAAGAATTAAGAATAAATAGTAGTTATAGTAAATAATCAAAATTATGGCAGGAATTAAACCGGCAGAAGTATCAGCCATCCTAAGAGAACAACTTTCAGGAGTAAAATCGGCAGCCGAATTAGAAGAAGTAGGTACCGTTCTTCAAGTAGGAGATGGTATTGCTCGTATTTATGGTTTATCTAGCGTTCAATATGGAGAGTTAATCCAATTTGACAGCGGATTACAAGCAATTGCATTGAACTTAGAAGAGGACAACGTAGGTGCTGTACTTTTAGGAGGTTCGAATGACGTAAAAGAAGGTGATACTGTAAAAAGAACTAAGAAAATTGCATCTGTAGAAGTAGGTGAAGGTTTATTAGGAAGAGTTATTGATACTTTAGGTCAGCCAATCGATGGTAAAGGTCCTATTGAAGGTCAGTTATACAGAATGCCTATCGAAAGAAAAGCACCTGGTGTAATTTATCGTCAACCAGTTACGGAGCCTTTGCAAACAGGTATTAAATCTGTGGATGCAATGATTCCTGTAGGGAGAGGTCAACGTGAGTTGGTAATTGGTGATAGAGGTACAGGTAAAACTACTGTATGTATTGATACTATAATTAACCAAAAAGAATTTTACGACAGAGGTGAGCCTGTTTTCTGTATCTACGTTGCAGTAGGTCAAAAAGGTTCTACTGTTGCTGGAATTGTTAAGAAATTAGAAGATGCTGGTGCAATGGCTTATACAGTTGTTGTAGCGTCAAACGCATCTGATCCTGCTCCAATGCAGTTTTATGCTCCGTTTACAGGTGCTGCTGGTGGTGAGTTCTTTAGAGTTA
>CAJYBK010000060.1 GCA_913064955.1 uncultured Flavobacteriales bacterium | reverse complement strand
GAAAGATTAACAGGACCTTCTTTTGTGATTAGAATATCATCCTCTATCCTTACCCCAATGTTCCACCATTTCGGATCACAAGGAGAGCCTTCTGCAATATAAATTCCTGGTTCAACAGTAATCACAGAGTTTTCTTGCAACTTACCATAAGTGCCCATGTCATGAACATCTAAGCCTAAATAATGAGAGGTGCCATGCATAAAATACCTTTTTAACTCTAAAGGAGTTTGAATAATCCCTAACTCTTTCAATCCCTGAGACAATACAGTAGTTGCTGCAACATTGCTAGACCAGAAATTCTCTCCAACCTTAGCTGCTTCAATTCCAGCCGTTTGTGCTTTTAAAACCAAGTTATATATAGCCGCTTCCTCCTTACTAAACTTTCCATCCACAGGCATAGTCCTTGTAACGTCAGCCGTGTATCCATGATACTCTGCTCCTACATCTGAAACTAAAAGATTCTTGCCAGACATTTGCTTTCTATTGGTTTGATAATGGAGTACACATGAATTGGCTCCACTCCCTTGAATACTTGGAAAACCTGGATACTCTGCCCCTTCTAACTTAAAGATAAACTCAACGATGGCTTCACTTTGATATTCTTTCATACCAGGCTTAATTGCTCGAAGCAATTCATTCTGTGCTTTACAGGTGATATCTATCGCCCTTCTCAACAGCACTAATTCTTCTTCTTCCTTTACCTCTCGTAGTTTGGCCATCCATATATTATACTCTCCTTTTTTAATTACCTCATCCTGCGCTTCAAAAAGATGCGCTTCAAATTGCTGACGTAGATTAAACATATCTTCTTTTTCAAAAGGATTATCTTTCATTCCTTCAGTTGGAACGGAATAGGTTATCATGGAGAAATTTTCGAGTTTAAGATCAATCTTTTTAAACTCTCTATTCAATCGAACTGACTTAATCTTAAGGGACTTCTCAACCCCTTCAACACCTAGTCTTTTACCCGTCCAAATTTCTTTATCCTCATTTCTTTCCTGAACAAAAACCACTTCATTGGTCAGTTGATTGTTTATTTTCTGAGGGGTTTTATATATAACTAGAATAGAGTTAGGTTCGTTCAAACCTGTTAGATAATAAAAATTAGGATCTTGGTGATATTCATAATCCACATCATTCGATCTATTTCTTATAGGGTTGGAGAAAAATATAGCAACGGAATTATCTGGCATTAACTTTCTCAATTCCTCTCTTTTTTTGTTGTGGAATTCAGGAGAAAGGAAGTCATCCTCATAGGATTCGGCAATAAAATCGGTAGATGAACTAATCTCTGATTCTTGCGCAAAACAAAAACCGCTTAGCATCAAAACTGCTAAAAAATGTATTATTCTCATAAATGGGATATCTATAAACAAAAAAATCACGCCAATTGGCGTGATAAATATACAATAATTGTGCTAGGATTATTATCCCTTCATTTCTTTCAATACAGCAGAGATACCTTTCTTGTTGATGATTCTTAAACCAGCAGCAGAAATTTTCATTGTTACATGCTCACCTGTTTCAGGAACAAAGAATTTCTTTGTCAATAAATTTGGGTAAAATTTTCTCTTAGTTCTTCTTTTTGAGTGTGACACGTTATTTCCTGTCATTACTTTTTTTCCAGTTATTTCACAAACTCTTGCCATTTCCGTATATTATTAAAGTGTAAATTCTTTCAACTCCCCATTTTTGGGACGGCAAAGAAAGTAATTATTTTTTTAAATACCAAAGAAGTATTATGCAAAATTACAATTTCTTTATATACTTTTGATATTATGAAGTTCAACCTTATATTTTTAACCCTATCAACACTTGCCATTATTACAAGTTGTGGCTCCAAACAAGAGCAAGAGCAAAACTCCTCTGTAAAGAAAGAAGTAATCACTAAAACCAAGAATGAAGTAGACATTTCTAAAATTCCTTTGGAGGAATGTGTCAAAAGAGGCATCTATTACCTCAATGAAGTAGACGTCTCTACTTATGATAGCATCAGTACGCAATATTTTCATCAAGTTATTGACTACACGGATTCTATTGCTCTTGTTACGGAAAAAGAATTGGAAAAACTTAAATACATTTTAGATGTAGACGGCACTCAATTTTATTCGAACGAAGAGTTAGATAGTATCATCCTTAAGACTCATGAACTTAAAAGTGAATTAGGCAAGTATCAGAAAACGCCAATTGGGTATGTTTTTGTTCATACGTTTTTAAACAAACAAGATACTATGAGTGCAATTATCATTGCTAACTCCGATTTAAGTAAATCAGAAGCGATCAGAATAAAAACAATAACTGAAATTGATCCTAGTTATTTCAAGCAGAAAATTAGAAACATAGAAAACTAAAGCGATGTGCTATAATATCACTTCAGCATTACAAACCCAACTCAAAAGGGCTATACACAACAACAACTCAGAACAGATCAGCATCCTACTCAAGAAATTAGAGCAATATGCAGTAACCTCCCATTACCAACTTTCTGGTTTTGCTCACAATGAACTTTTGGTGTATACCAACAAAGAACCAAACAGCCCTACTCCTTCAGTTTGGGGTCTCATTCCACACTGGGTAAAAAATGAAAACCAAAAAGTTAAACTCTGGAATAGTACATTGAACGCAAGAGGTGAAAGCATCTTTGAAAAACCATCTTTCAAAAAGTCCGCACAGGACATGAGATGCATTCTTCATGTGGATGGCTTTTTTGAGCACCATCATTTAAACAACAAAAAGTATCCATTTTTCATTACAGAAAAAGACAAAAACCCAATATCATTCGGTTGCCTATTCTCGGAATGGACAGACCGAAATACGGGAGAAATGATAAACTCATTTAGCATTGTCACTACGGAAGGAAATGAATTCCTGAGTAAAATTCACAATAATCCAAAATCGGAAGAACCAAGAATGCCTCTTATTCTTAATGAAACAGAAGAAGAAATATGGCTGAATGATGATCACTCTGAGTCTTTTATGGCCGAAATTAAATCATTGATAAAGCCTAACCACGAAATTCAGTTAAAAGCACACACTGTAAGAAGACTGTCAGGCAAAGAAAGCGTTGGAAACATTCCTGAAGCACAGGAAGAGTACTTTTATGAAGAGTTGGGTGAAATAATTTAAACTATTTATTTTAAATTTAATTCTTCCTAATCCATCTCCGAAACTGTTACGACCAACTTACCATTAACACCTACTACTAAAATTATTGCATCTTTCACTAGATACAAATCACTTGCTTCAACATCGCCTAACTCACCATTTAGCACTACCCCTTTCACAGGTTCGTAATTATTTAGGTAATCCTGCATCTCTAGTTTTACAGCATCTAAATCTGCTCCGACTGGATACACCATATATTTCTTCATGATTCTTCTCAATGCTCCATGCACCAACCAGTCGGCAGATTTTAACAACTTCTGCTCTGAGTCCAAATCAAAATCCAATTCGCTTAATTCAATGTTTCTTGTGATAGAGTCATACACAGGTTTTCCCTTCATATATATATCACCAGTCACACTTCCATACATTCCAACTTCAATGACCAACTCATCTTTATTGGAATAAATATTCATTTTATTGAACTTAATACGATGCTTACCTTGGACATATTCATAACCAGAACTGACGTACTCTTTGTAAAGTAAGTCTGAAATTGCTTGATACGAAAGTACACTGACAATCCCCATGTTGAAATCATCTTGTAACTTGTCTACAGATTTAAAAGGAATGCTATCGACTTTGACCTCTACTTGAGGTTTTTCACCGATGAGAGTTTCTGTGTATGCCTTTAAACCTATCCCGATATTTATTGTATCATTGGCTGACTGTAATTGGGTAGCGTAAATCTCTACTGGAGTAATTTTAAACCAGGTCTTATAGGTCTCAGAAACATTGATGGGATCTACCAAAGCTTCAATACCCGGGCGAACCAATTCCTTCAAATTCAAATTATCATTGATTGCTCTGTCGATAGCATTGTTCACATAATCTAACTTGGAGATTAATATTACATCTACAATCCAGCCAACAGAAAAACCAACACCAACTACGCTTACCTTAGGTTCTTTAACCCATTCATATCCATTAGACTTTGTTACAGTTGCGACTTCCCAATTGTCTTTCAATTTTACCGTAGTGGTGTATTTTGCCTTTATAATACCGTTGAACTTAATATTCACGCCCAATTTCTTATAAATTCCTGAAATAGATAAGGGTAGCGTTAATTTGACATCCTGATTCTTTGCCTCAAAACGTAGGTCACTATATTTCGATACTTTATAGGTTAAGTTATCACGGTCGTTATTAGAGAAACTGATGTCTTCGTAAATTACTCCTTTTAAGTAATTGTTCAATTGATTCTCAATCGCGTTGACTGAAGCTTTAATAGGGACATTGATATAGGATTCTTTTCTTTCGAATGAAGTCCTTTGCTCATAAACTTCCTCTGGCTTATCTGCAAGCAATCGTGTTTTGCATCCAATCATTGCAACGACTGAAATCACATAAATACATAACTTGAAGGAAGATAATCTTGCAGTAACCATTTCACCAAAAAAAAGTAAGTAAAATTAGTTAATTGATAAACATCCGAGTATAAAATTATGGAATAAAAAAAGCCGTTAAGATTTCTCATAACGGCTTTTAAAAATATGATAAAAACGCTTACTTTAAAAGTTTAGCAATTTTCTTTTCCATTTTCTCAATTTCTTCAAGAGCTAATTCGCTATCCACAAGGATACGACCACTGTGCTCATCGATAATTACTTTCTTACGAGCAGCAATATCAATTTGTACTTGAGGTGGAATCTGAATAAAAGATCCAGCAGACGCTCCTCTTTCCACAGGAACAACAGCTAAACCATTTTTAGCAGAACCTCTAATTCTCTTGTATGCTCTTAACAATCTTGGATCAACATCAGATGCAGACTTCTCAGAAACTTCAACTAAGATATCTTCTTCCTTTCTAGTTTCAGAAGAGATAGTTTCCAGTTCAGCTTTTTTGTTAGCCAAAACCTCTTTTCTTTCGTCTAGCACAGCTTTACTTTCAGTAAAAACCACTTCTTTGCTTTCAATCTTGTATTTGTACTCTTTGATTCTCTTGTCAGATAATTCAATCTCCAAGTTCTGGAATTCAATTTCTTTCGTGATAGAATCAAACTCTCTATTGTTACGAACTTTATTTTGTTGCTCTTCGTACTTTTTAATCAAAGCTTTAGACTCTTCAATTCCGCTTTTACGCTCATTGATCATTCTTTTAAAATCATCGATTTCGTCTGCGATTTTTTCTAATCTCAAATCTAATCCACTGATTTCAGCTTCTAAATCTTCAACTTCCAAAGGTAATTCACCTCTTACTTCTCTGATTCTATCAATTCTAGAATCGATAATCTGTAGATCGTACAATGATCTTAATTTTTCTTCTGCCGAGACTTCTTTAGTTTTCTTTGCCATATGGTTGTTACAAATAATTTATTGGATTTGTATTGACTTTTGTTAACAAGACCGCAAAAGTAGTAAATTTTTCTTTTAATATCCTAACTAAATAATCAATTGTTAGGTGTTCGCTTTCATAATGCCCTATATCTGCAATAATTATTTTATTCTCAGCGTCAAAAAACTGATGATACTTAAAGTCTCCTGTGACAAATATGTCTGCCCCTTGAGCTATTGCATTATTCAATAAAAAACTACCACTCCCGCCACAAATTGCTACTTTCTTGATTTTGCTTTTATGTAGTGGGGTATATCGCACTACTCCACATTTCATTATTGTCTTTAATCGGTTCATCCACTCGATTGCATCAACAGAAGCTGACAAATCTCCAATCATTCCAGCACCAATCTCAGCATGGACATTGTTCAAATCTAAAAGATCGTAAGCAGCCTCTTCATATGGATGACTTTTTTTCATCGCTGCAATAACCTTTGAAGCATTGAAACTTTCAAGTAAAACTTCTACCCTACTTTCTTCTTCAACTTTTCTTTTTCCAATTTCTCCGATATAAGGATTTGCATTTTCTAATGGCTTGAAAGTCCCATTCCCTTCTCCGCTGTAACTGCACTCCGCATAGTTACCGATAGTTCCTGCACCGGCTTCAAACATGGCTTGTAAAACATTGTCCTTATCTGACTCTGGTACAAAAACAACCAATTTCTTTAACAGACCTTTTTTCGGGCTTAGTATTTTTTGATTTTTCAAACCTAAAGCATCTGCCCAGACTCCATTTACTCCATGCTTTACGTTGTCTAAATTGGTGTGAATGGCATATATTGCAATGTCATGTTTGATAGCCTTGATAACAGTCCTTTCGATATAATCGCTGCCAGTAAATCTTTTTAGACCAGAAAAAACAATTGGATGATGCGCCACAACCAAATTACATCCTGCAGCAATTGCCTCTTCAATAACATCTTCGGTACTATCCAAACATACTATTACTCCTGTGCATTCCTTATTCCTATCTCCAACCAGCAAACCTGAATTATCATAACTCTCCTGTAATGATGGCGGTGCCAGTTGATCTAAATGTGCGACTACATTTTGTATTTTCATGATACAAATTTACGTTTTTAATTAGTATTTATATACTTGCATCGCTTTGATTTTAAATCCCAATTCTTCATCATAAATTATCAATGTGTCTACATTTTTAATATAATCAAAACTTATGGTTTCTTTTTCATAGGTTGTCAAATTCAACTGATGATTTAAAGTGTCTATTTTCATTTTGTAATCATAGAATTGACCATCAGTATCTTCTACTATAAAATACCCTTGACGATGAAAATAGATGCGTTCCCACTCAACACCAGTTTGCATATCTCCAAATACCTGATATGCACCATGCAAAAGTGGCCGTTCTTCTTTATCATCATTAAAACTGCCTGTAACAATGAGTTTATATTGACTTTCAAAAAAGAAGACAATCAAGACAAATACTTTCAAGAAAATATAATACTGCTTTTTATATAATTGTAGATTGGGAGACTCACTATTTTCAGTCTTCCTTTGCGTCAGTGACATCCAAATATTTTTCAAATTAGGCAAAAGCAGAATAAAACACATTGAAAGCAAGAAAAAGGAGTACAGTTTTATGGTGATATCAAAACCAATATTGGTCATAAAGACATTTGCCAAAACCATGAACACTATCAACGCCCCAATCAAATAAGTTCTTCGCCATAAAAGTAATATTGCAGGAATAACTTCAATTAACCCTGCAAAAAGGGAATAAGAATACGAGGTTCCCATCGTACTCCAGTATCTTAAATCCATTGGAAGATCCTTAAACTTAGTATATAAAATGTTCGGCTCTGGATAATAAAACTGGAATTTATAAATTTTGTCAAATCCATAAATCAATAGCATGATAGCAAGGTAGTATCGAAAGAAAATAACTACATAAGGTGATATTTCAAATAGCCTTTGCTTAAACCTAAATGACAACAATCCGTATATCAAACCAGAAACAAATAATAATGTAACTGTATTGATCAGCATCCCAATAGAATCTTCACCAGAATGATACTGCAAACTATCCGCAGGTTGATTAAAAAACACTCCTCCTACAAGAACTGTTAATTCATTAAAAAGAGGCTCTAACCAACCACCCAAATTAGGAATGACATGAAATGGAAAAGAAAAAGAAACGATAAATAATATCGAGAATACTGAAAAATATAACTGTAAGTGCTTTATCAATTGCATATAACGAAGATACAGTTATCCAAGACAAAGGTTCAAAATCTTAAGCATAAAAAAAGCCATCAGTAAACTGATGGCTTTGATATAAAGTTGATTTGATTATTGTCCTAAATCTTTCAATTTTCCTACAATAACATTGTAATTTGTTTCATCTTCCAATGTGAAGTAAATAGTTTTCAACAATTTTAGTGTATTAACATCTGTTGGCGTCAATTCATTTGATTTCTCTAAGAAAGGAATTGCTTTCGACAACAACTCTCTTGATTCTTTCAATTTCTCTTCTTGCAATTTAACATCTTCGATAGATTTCATTTCATTTGTCAAACTGTAAGACTCGTTGTTATACAAAACACCCATGTTGTAATAAGCATCCGCAAATTTTGGATCTAACTCGATTGCTTTCTCATATGATTCAACTGCCTTAGTTACATAAGTTCTTGCTTCATCATGCTTTCCTTCATCGTGTCTCTTGTTTGCCAACTCATCAAATGTAGCACCAATGCTATAGTGGAAAATTGGATTTCTCGGGTCTTTCTCAATTGCTTTTTGAAGCGATGCTTGAGCAGCATCGGCATTACCTTTTGAGTTATGATAGTTGAACTCTTCAATGATAATATTAATATCACCTGGGTATTTTGCTTTTGCTTCTTCAATGTATTTAAAGGCTTCATCGCTTGGTCCTCCATTCTTTCTTCCTACTACTTGAATGATATTTCTATAAACTTCTGCATTACCTAAGTAGTTTGCTTCCGCAGCCATATGGTAATACTTGATCGCATCATCATATTTATCTAATTTATCCGCAGATAACGCAGCATTAAACATTGCTACTGTATCTTTATAACCAATTACATCAGACATTTCTACTGCACCTGCAAAAGAAGCAAATGACTCTTCATATTTCCCTTCATCAAACATAGAAACTCCACCATTGATGGCAATTCCTCTTAGGAAATTCATTTTGTTTGCGATATCTTCTTTGTAATAGCTTGTTAATTCTTGACTTTTCTTTAAAGATGCAAACGGCACAGTTTCGAACTGCTCTTTGTTTGCCTCGATATCTGCCATAATATCTTTGTCCATTGCTCCTAAAAATGTATAATCCAAATAAATCATACCTCTATAGAAAAACAGTTTACCTTCATCTTTGGTCTTCAAAGATTTTTTCTCTTCTTGCTCTGAATAAGCAATGTCAATCGCAGCCTTTGCTGCTTGCAATGATTTCTTAGATGGCTCCAATAAATCAGGCTGCGCAAACCACATTGGTGGTAAGTCTTTATAAGCAACCGCTGCTTCAGTTAATTTTAATTTCTGACCAAAGGCCAATGTCGTTAGTGCTATGGCACTTAATGTTATAATTGTTTTTCTCATTGTTGTATTAGTTTTATCTAATGATGCAAAAATATAATTTATTCCATAACATTCATATCAATTTGAGTGCCAAATGTAAATTTAGAACAAATCAAATAGTGAAAACTCAATATTTTCACCTTTAGTTTTTCTTACACCTCCTTTAAATAGTTAATCGCGATAATTAAAAATAAAAAAAGTATTTTAGCCTTATAATAAATCGCACCCTATGAAAACATTAATAACAATTTTAGCAATATTTCCAATCATTGCTTATGCTGGAAAAGTCACTGAATACTTTGGAACAGGACTGGAGTTTGACCTAAATGAAAATGGTTTGATCGACATGAATCACGATGGCAATCCTGATTTTGTAATAAATTCATTATCCAACTCTCTCGATATTACTCCTTTAGCAAATGAAGGATGTTATTTGGGAACTACAAACAGCCCATTTGCCAGTTTATTTAGTTTAGGTGATTTCACAGCAACACCCTATGTTTCACAATTATGGAGAGAAGACACCACTTCTGTTTTTTGGGATGCAACCAACGGATTAAACTCAGCAGTGGTCAATAACACAGATTTTTACATTCAGACTATGCTATTGAATGGATTTAAACAAGGGTCAATGTGTGGTGGCTATATCCATATCCAAATTGACGAAGTAAATCAAAAATTAATAATTTTAGACTGGATGTACACCAATCATGGATATTACATCTTTGGAGAACCAAACACTTCTTCTATCGAAACTTCGGCTATTAATATCAAAACATTTCCTAATCCTACATCTGATTATTTACAAATACAAGACATCTCAGCTTTGAATGGTGACATACAAATCATTAACAATGCAGGAACAATTGTTAAGTCGATTAGTTTAGCACAGTTAGCGTCTCTAACAATTGACCTTACGGATTTAGCCAATGGTATTTACATTCTATTTTATGAAGATCAACTCATTCGATTTAAAGAAAAAATAATTAAAATCTAATAATAGAACTTTTCTTTTAAAACATAAAAAAGCCCAAGTAATACTACTTGGGCTTTTGTTTTATTCATTTGAAAGTTATACTATTCCTCTTCAGAAGAATTATCAGTAGTTGCAATGTCATCATCTGCATCAATATTTGGGTTATCCAAATCTACTGCATCTAATACATCTTCGTCTTCATCATCTCTTTCTACTTTGGCAACAGCAGCTATTTCATCTTTACCTCTAAGGCTGATTAATCTTACTCCTTGTGTTGCTCTACCCATAGTTCTCAATGATTCAACATGCATTCTGATAATGATTCCTGATTTATTAATAATCATAATATCATCTTCATCCGTTACAACTTTAATAGCTACTAATTCACCAGTTTTATCGGTAACATTCAATGTTTTCACACCTTTACCACCTCTATTGGTAACTCTATAGATAGCATCGCCAGTTTCTGGATCATTCAGCATAGTTCGCTTACCATATCCTTTCTCAGAAACAACTAATATAGTATCCGAAGGATCTTCAACACACACCATACCTACTACCTCATCCTTGTCATGTGCTAAAGTAACACCTCTAACTCCAGAAGCATTTCTTCCCATTGGTCTAACCTTAGCTTCTGGGAATCTAATTGCTCTTCCTGACTTCAATGCCATTAAGATTTCATTGTTACCATTAGTCAATTTAGCCTCTAGTAACTCATCTCCTTCTCTAATACCAATTGCGTTAATACCATTTGTTCTAGGTCTAGAGTATGCCTCTAATGATGTTTTCTTAATTACACCATTTTTAGTACACATTACAATGAAGTTGTTGTTTACATATTCCTCATTTTTCAAGTCATTCACGTTGATGTAAGCTTTTACATTATCATCCTGTGGAATGTTAATCAAATTCTGAATTGCTCTTCCTTTTGAAGCTTTAGAACCTTCTGGGATCTCAAATACTCTCATCCAGAAACATCTTCCTTTTTCTGTAAATACTAATAGGTAATTGTGGTTAGTTGCTACAAAAAGATGCTCTAAGAAATCTTTGTCTCTTGTTTGCGTTCCTTTAGAACCAACTCCTCCTCTATTCTGAACCTTGTATTCATCCAAACGAGTTCTCTTAATATATCCAGCATGAGAAATAGTTACCACTACTTCATTATCCGGAATTAAATCTTCGATACTCATTTCATTGGCAGAATACTCAATTACAGATCTTCTTTCATCTCCATATTTTTCTTTGACTTCAAGTAATTCATCTTTGATGATTTGCATTCTTCTATCTTCATTAGAAAGAATATCTTTCAAATCTTCAATTGTTTTCATCAATGCATCATACTCAGAACGTAACTTATCTTGTTCAAGACCTGTTAACTGACGCAATCTCATTTCAACGATTGCCTTAGACTGAATTTCAGAAAGTTTAAACGTTTCCATCAATTTATCTCTTGCATCGTCCACATTAGAAGCAGCTCTAATTATCTTGATAACTTCATCAATGTTATCAGAAGCAATGATTAACCCTTCTAAGATATGCGCTCTTTCTTCAGCCTTTCTTAATTCGTATTCAGTTCTTCTGATTACCACCTCATGACGGTGCTCCACAAAATAATGAATCATATCTTTTAGATTCAACATTTGCGGTCTTCCGTCTACTAAAGCAATATTATTAACAGAAAAAGAAGTCTGAAGTGCTGTATACTTAAATAACTTATTAAGTACTACATTAGAAATTGCGTCTCTTTTGATTTCATATACGATACGCATACCATTTCTATCAGACTCATCTCTAATTTCAGAAATTCCTTGAATTTTATCATCATTCACCAAATCAGCAGTTTTGGCAATCATGTCTGCTTTATTAACTTGGTATGGAATCTCTGTAACGATTATCGCTTCTCTACCTTCACGAATTTCTTCGATAGTAGCTTTAGCTCTCATCACAATCTTTCCTCTTCCTTCTGTTAATGCATTTTTTACACCTTCGTATCCATAAATGATACCTCCTGTTGGAAAATCTGGTGCTTTCACATATTGCATCAAGCCTTCGACATCAATATCTCTATTATCTATGTAAGCAATGGTTCCATCAACAACCTCAGAAAGGTTATGTGGTGCCATGTTAGTAGCCATACCTACTGCAATACCGGATGCTCCATTCACTAATAAGTTAGGAATTCTCGTAGGTAGTACCGTTGGTTCTTCTAATGAGTCATCAAAGTTGGGTCTAAAATCAACAGTTTCCTTATCCAAATCTGACAGCAACTCTTCAGCCACTTTTTTCAATCTAGCCTCAGTATAACGCATGGCAGCCGGACTATCTCCATCAACAGAACCAAAGTTACCTTGCCCATCTACTAATGGATATCTCAATGACCAATCTTGCGCCATACGCACCATTGTGTCATAAACAGAAGAATCACCATGCGGGTGATACTTTCCTAATACCTCACCGACAATTCTAGCAGACTTTTTATGAGCACTATTTGCTCTGACACCTAAATCAAGCATACCATACAATACTCTTCTGTGAACTGGTTTTAAACCATCACGAACATCTGGTAAAGCTCTGGAAACAATAACCGACATCGAATAATCGATGTAGGCTGTCTTCATTTCCTCTTCAATACTTACGGGGATTATTTTTTCTCCCAATCCATCTTCTTCAGCCATATAATCTTTTTCAATTTATATTATCACTATTCAAGCGAGCATTTTTAGCCACTTTTTCACAGTTTCAAAAGTAAGGTTTCTAAAAAAAAGTTCTACAGTTAAAAGCATTAAGTTTTAAACATCTCAACGTGTTAATAAACAATTTACGAAAAACCATGTTATTTTTTGAGAAATGTCGTTAAATCGCTTTATTTTGGTTTTAAATTAAAAATTGCAAAAATTAAAACCTCTCACTAATTGTATCAAATGATTTTAAATCGCTTTAAATTAAGTCAACTTATTGCATGACTTTACATCTTCGGTATAATTCTAAAAACACCTGACAAAAAGTCCACAAACAAGTAGATGACTCTAATTATTGTTAAGACTAGTTATCTTTTTAACAAATCTTAACCAACCTTTTCAAATCCCCAGCGTTCTTAATGAGAGAAGGAAGCGCCTCTAACAAAGCACAGGTGCTGTTAACAACCCAATTAGGTGTAATTACATTACCCACAAAAATCTGTTTATAAATAGCGGTTTTTGGAACGTGATTTGATGACTTAATAAATTATCTTTGATTTTAAGGAAAAATCGGGTAGTTTTATACAACGATAACAAAAGCAATTAATATGGAAGCGAAATTTTCAGCGAGAGTAAAAGATGTAATCAGTTACAGTAGAGAAGAGTCTTTACGTTTAGGACATGATTATATTGGTGTAGAGCATTTGCTTTTAGGTTTAATACGTGAAGGTGAAGGCATAGCAGTAAAAATACTGACTGATGCGAAGATCGATTTAAAGGAACTTAGAAGACAATTGGAGTCTAAGTTACCGCAAAGTGGCGGCAAGAATTTAAGTAGTAGCAATATCCCGCTACTAAAGCAAGCAGAAAAAGTATTAAAAATAACTTACCTAGAGGCTAAATTATTTAAAAGCAATATGATAGGTACTGAACACCTTTTACTTTCTATCCTGAAAGAAGAAGACAATGTTGCTACTCAAATATTGGAGCAGTTTAAAATAGATTATGAATACGTAAAAGAAGAATTGGAACAAATGATGGAACAAGGATATAAAGAACCTAGAGCAGAATTTCCAAGTACTCCATCTGATGATGAAGGAATGGCAGGAGGTGGCTTTGGAGGAGGTGACTCAGGAATGCGTAAACCTACTGATAGCAAATCAAAAACTCCTGTATTAGATAATTTTGGTAGAGATTTAACTAAATATGCCGAAGAAGGTAAGTTGGATCCAATTGTAGGAAGAGAGAAAGAAATCGAAAGAGTTTCTCAAATACTGAGTAGAAGAAAGAAAAACAACCCAATTCTTATCGGAGAACCTGGTGTTGGTAAATCTGCTATTGCAGAAGGCTTAGCCTTGAGGATAGTACAAAGAAAAGTTAGTAGAGTTCTATATAACAAACGTGTTGTTTCATTAGATTTAGCTTCTTTAGTTGCTGGAACTAAATACAGAGGACAGTTTGAAGAAAGAATGAAAGCGGTCATGAATGAATTGGAGAAATCTCCAGACATTATTCTTTTTATTGATGAAATTCATACAATCATTGGTGCTGGTGGCGCTTCTGGATCTTTGGATGCTTCCAACATGTTTAAACCGGCCTTGGCAAGAGGAGAAATACAATGTATTGGTGCAACAACCCTTGATGAATACAGACAGTACATTGAGAAGGATGGCGCTTTAGAAAGAAGATTCCAAAAGGTTGTAGTAGAGCCTACGTCTATCGAAGAAACAATTGAAATCCTTGACAACATTAAGGAGAAATATGAAGAACACCACAATGTATCTTATACTCCAGAGGCTATTGAAGCTTGTGTTAAACTAACAGAAAGATATATGTCTGATAGACATCTTCCAGACAAGGCTATTGATGCTTTGGATGAAGTTGGTTCAAGAGTTCACATCAGAAACATTAATGTTCCTAAAAACATTATTGATGTTGAGCAAAAAATTGAGGATATCAAAGAAGAAAAGAATCAAGTAGTTAGAAGTCAACAATATGAAGAAGCTGCTAGACTAAGAGATACTGAACGTAAACTTAACGAAGAGTTGGATGCTGCTAAATTAAAATGGGAGCAAGAAAGCAAATCACACAAAATAACTGTTACGGAAGAAAATGTAGCTGAAGTTGTGGCGATGATGACAGGTATTCCTGTTTCAAGAGTTGCAGAAAAAGAGTCTGGTAAATTGCGTAAGATGAATGAAGATCTGCAAGGGTCGGTTATTGGTCAAGATGAGGCAATTGCTAAGGTTGTAAAAGCTATTCAGAGAAATCGAGCGGGTCTTAAAGATCCAAATAAGCCAATTGGTTCATTCATTTTCTTAGGTCCTACTGGTGTTGGTAAAACACAACTATGTAAAGTGCTTTCGAGATATATGTTTGACACTGAAGATGCATTGATTCGAATTGACATGAGTGAATACATGGAGAAATTCGCTGTGTCTAGGTTGATCGGAGCGCCTCCAGGATACGTTGGATACGAAGAAGGTGGTCAATTAACTGAAAAAGTAAGACGTAAGCCATACTCTATAGTATTATTGGACGAGATTGAAAAAGCTCACCCAGATGTTTTTAACCTGTTATTGCAGGCTTTAGATGATGGTCAGTTGACAGATAGTTTAGGAAGAAAAATTGATTTCAAAAATACTGTGATCATTATGACTTCTAATATCGGTGCTAGACAATTATCTGATTTTGGTACTGGTGTTGGATTTGGAACAAAAGCCAAAACTGAAGGAAAAACTGAAAATCAAATGGCTGTAATTCAAGCGGCTTTGAAAAAAGCATTTGCGCCAGAATTCTTAAATCGAATTGATGACATTGTGATGTTCAATAGTCTTACTAAAGAAAACATTCACAAAATTATCGATATCGAATTGAAATCTTTGTTTGGTAGAATTGAAGAGCTTGGTTATTCAATAGAACTAACAGAAGAGGCAAAAGATTTTGTTGCTGAAAAAGGTTTTGATCCTAAGTTTGGAGCAAGACCACTTAAAAGAGCACTTCAGAAACAATTAGAAGATCCTTTGGCTGAGCATATTATCAATGCTGACTTAAAAGAAGGTGATAAAATTTTAGTAAAATTGGACAAAGAAACCAATGAACTTAAAATGGATATTAAAAAAGGTAAAGGTCCTAAAAAGAAAAAGGACGAACCTAAGGAAGATTAATCCTTAAAATTCTTTATAATGAAAAGCCCATCTAGTTAAATAGGTGGGCTTTTTGTTTATTTTTGAAATCTATAATTGTAATTTGAAAGACATTCTTCTCATAACGCCACCATTCACACAACTGAATACACCCTACCCTGCAACAGCATACTTGAAAGGTTTTTTAAACACGAAAA
>CAJYBK010000059.1 GCA_913064955.1 uncultured Flavobacteriales bacterium | reverse complement strand
GTCCAAAATATAAATCTCTTTTCTTTCTTTATAAACCAAGTAATACTTACAAATGCTAAAAATGCAATTGGCGTATATACAAACAACCCTTTTTTATAACTAAATAGTATCTCTATAAAATGAGGATTTGCAAAATCAAAAGACTCATTCTGATAGGAATAAACTAACCAATCTCCCGTTTGCAAATACCAAACATACAACTGAACAGCTACAATCAATAAAAAGGTTCCCAATCCCAGTGCTAAGAATTTTGGACGCTTGAAAACATTCAAGAAGCCTGATTTTAACACAGGCCAACTACCTGCGAGAAAAGGAAGCGCCAAAACCACAATCACATTGACCTGTCGAATATTTGCAATAAAACCAAATGCAAGACAAGCCAATAAAAAATACTTCAAGTTTTGCACTTTAAA
The DNA here is from genome assembly GCA_913064955.1 of uncultured Flavobacteriales bacterium. Taxonomy (GTDB): domain Bacteria; phylum Bacteroidota; class Bacteroidia; order Flavobacteriales_D; family Parvicellaceae; genus Parvicella. Next base: position 15,665 of record CAJYBK010000059.1, on the reverse strand, counting down.
ATACCTGATCGTAAAAAACAAAAATGCATTTATTGCAAACAAGGAATAAATATGACTGAAACTTGCATCGTAATTAATATAATAAATGGAATTAGTTCCAAGCGCAATAAGTAATTGGATAAAGAAAATCATCCAATTGTTTACTTCAAATTCCTTCAACACCAGACGCAAAAATATCAAGGATAAAAAGAAGTAGAACAAAACAGAATGATAAACAGCAGTTTGAAATGGACTTTCTAACCCAGTAAGGCCTTCCTTATCATACGTTCCAAGCATTAACTCCGTATAAAAAAATGGAAACTGTAGCATGGAAGTTCCAATGGGATATTTGTTTACTACATAATCTTTATATGGAACATAAATACCTTGTCTTTTATCATCAGTGACAAATCGATACAGAGAATCATTTTCTTGAATGACATTATCCTTTCTTGCTAAATCTTGACGAATAAAAATAGAAGGTAAATAATCATAGTAACCTAACCCATCTGCATTACCAATGCGACTATCTGGTTTTTCTAAATAATTGTTTATGGAGAAAATCAATAGGAATAAAACAACCAATTCTCTTACAAAGTAGGCGCCATATTTTAGACTCCACTTAGCAAATCTGCTTTCTTTTAAACTTTGAGGAATAAGACTCAAAATGCGCAATACAAATTCATAATCTCCCCTGTTAAATTACTTCTTCTTTAAAAACTGACCTATTTTTCTAACCGGCTTCATATGAAGAGTGTAAAATTTTGGCTTAATCTCATTGATTTCCCATGCCATCCTATCTTCCTTGTTGGCTTTCAAACGATTGGCTAGTGTAACATTACTCTGCCCCCCTACTCTCATCTTTGTAATTACTCTAGGCAAGTAAGTAACACTAATTTCATGCTTATGTAAAAGTCTTAGCATACATTCATAATCCGCAGCAGATTTCAGAGCTAAGTTATATGTTCCGTATTTGTCGTAACATTCCTTTTTCACAAAGAAAGTTGGGTGTGGTGGCATCCATCCACTTTTAAATGCTCCTTTTTTAAATGCTCCCGACTTCCAAAACCTTGTTACTTCATCTGTAGCATCACGTTTTACATAAACTAGATCGGCATAAATTGAATCATGGTTACCTATCTTTTGGACAATATCTGAAATGACCTTATCATCAGCATATATATCATCTGAATTAAGAATACCAACCAAATCACCAGTGGCATTGTCAATGCCTTTGTTCATTGCATCATAAATCCCTTTATCTGGTTCAGAAACAATTTTAGCAATTTTCTCTCGGTACTTTTCTACAATTTTTAAAGTATCATCCGTGGAACCACCGTCAATAATGATGTATTCAATATTAGCATAATCTTGATTGATCACTGAAACAATAGTATCTTCAATTGTTTCTGCACTATTGTAGGCAATGGTTATGATGGATACTTTCAATATAATTATATTAGTTCTTTCATTTCAATCGCTTTAAGCGTATTGATCATTAATGATGCAATAGTCATTGGGCCTACTCCTCCAGGAACAGGTGTAATAAAACTTGCTTTAGCCGCAACTTCATCAAATTTCACATCACCTAGTAACCTATATCCGGACTTTTTAGAAGTATCTTCTACTCTAGTTATCCCTACGTCAATTATCGCTGCTCCCTCTTTGACCATTTCTGCAGTAAGGAATTCTGCTTTGCCTAATGCTGCCACTATGATATCTGCTTGCAAGCATAGTTCCTTTAAGTTCTGTGTTCTACTGTGAGTGATTGTAACTGTAGCATTGCCAGGTAACTCATTTCTCCACATTAACATTGCCATTGGAGAGCCTACGATATGGCTTCTTCCTATAACTACACAATGCTTTCCTTCAGTAGGTACTTCGTATCTTTTTAGCAACTCCATAATACCAGCAGGTGTTGCCGGCAAGAAACAAGGCATACCTAATGCCATTCTGCCTACATTCTCTGGATGAAAACCATCAACGTCCTTGGCAGGATCAATGGCCATGGTGATTTTCGTTTCGTTGATATGTTTTGGTAACGGTAACTGAACAATATATCCATCAATATCAGGATTTTCATTCATGCTTTTCACTCGTTTCATCAATTGTTCCTCTGTTGTACTTTCAGAAAGTTTAATCAAAGTAGATTCAAATCCTACTTTTTCACATGCTTTTACTTTGGCGTTTACGTATGTAAGACTCGCTCCATTATCACCAACAATGATTGCTGCCAAATGTGGAATTTTCTTACCTTCTTTTTTCAGTTGATCTACTTTCTCTTTTAATTCTTCCTGAATTTTCTTTGAAGTCTCTTTGCCGTCTAGTAAAACCATATCTAAATATTAAATTGGATTGTTAAATCAAAACTATTCTGCAGGTAACTTACCTCCCATACCTTTGAATTGCTTCATCATGTTGGCCATGTTTCGTTTGTCACTCATCATGCGCATCATTTTCTTAGTATCTTGGAATTGCTTCATCAGTTTATTTACTTCCTGTAACGAAGTACCACTTCCTTTGGCAATTCTATTTCTTCTACTAGGGTTAATCAAACCTGGGTTCTCTCTTTCTTTCGGAGTCATAGATCTAATAATCGCCTCTATCGGAGTAAAAGCCTCATCATCAACCTCTACTCCTTTCATCGCTTTACGCATTCCTGGAACCATTCCCAATAGGTCTTTCATGTTACCCATTTTCTTGATTTGCTGAATCTGCTCATAGAAATCATTAAAATCAAATTGATTCTTCTGAATTTTCTTATGCAATTTCTTCGCTTGCTCTTCATCAAATTGTTCCTGTGCTTTCTCCACCAAGGAAACAACATCTCCCATTCCTAGGATACGATCTGCCATCCTTTCTGGATAGAAAATATCGATTGCATCCATTTTCTCTCCTGTACCAACAAACTTAATAGGTTTATCGACAACAGATTTTATGGTTAAGGCTGCTCCACCTCTAGTATCTCCATCTAACTTCGTAAGAACTACTCCGTCAAAATTAATTCTATCGTTGAAGGCTTTTGCTGTATTAACAGCATCCTGACCAGTCATGGCATCAACAACAAATAAAGTCTCTGTTGGTTGGATTGCTTTTTTTACTTTTGCAATCTCATCCATCATCTGCTCATCAACAGCTAAACGACCAGCAGTATCCACAATCACAACATTGTAGCCATTGCTTCTAGCATGAACAATTGCTTTTTGTGCAATCTCAACAGGATCTTTTAAATCTCTATTTGAATAAACATCTACACCAATTTGATTTCCTACCACATGCAATTGGTCAATTGCTGCAGGACGATAAACATCACATGCCACTAAAAGCACCTTCTTACCTTTTTTGGTAGTTAAGTAATTACCAAGTTTCCCTGTAAAAGTTGTTTTACCCGAACCTTGAAGACCGGACATCAAAATTACACCTGGATTTCCTTGAAATTGAATATCTTCTTTACCACCACCCATTAACAAGGTCAACTCGTCATGTGTGATTTTAGTTAGTAATTGGCTAGGTGAAACAGCAGTTAATACATTCTGACCTAATGCTTTCTCCTTAACCGATGCTGTAAATTCTTTAGCTGTTTTAAAGTTAACATCCGCTTCAAGCAATGCTCTCCTAACTTCCTTAAGTGTCTCCGCTACGTTTATTTCAGTGATCGAACCTTGCCCTTTAAGGACTTTAAAGGCTCTGTCAAACTTATCTGATAAATTTTCGAACATGTAATTCTAATTCTTTTATTAAGGTTGCAAATATAAGTAATTACAGCTAATTTAGAGACACATTGAATGTAGTTTTTACAACAACCTTAATCACCTTGAAATCATCGGAAACAATAATAAAACCTACAAACCAATTAAATTAGTGTATCTTCGCAACTTAATCATTAGAAATGACATCATATATTAAATTGTCATTTCACTAAACAATTTATATGTCATTTGATCAATTAGGGTTATCCAAACCCTTGCTAAGAGCTATTAGCGAAAAAGGATACACTGAACCGACTCCGATTCAGTTAAAAGCAATTCCAGAAGTTTTAAAAGGTAGAGATGTTTTAGCATCAGCTCAAACGGGAACCGGGAAAACAGCAGGTTTTGTTTTACCCATGCTTCATTTATTGACGCAAGAACCACCTCAAAGAAAAAGAAACATAAGAGCTTTAATTCTTACCCCAACAAGAGAGTTGGCAGCACAAATATTAGAAAATGCTGTTGAATACGGAAAGCATCTTGATGTTCGAAGTATGGTGATTTTTGGCGGAGTAAACCAAAACCCACAGGTTCGTGCTTTAAGAAATGGTGTAGATATTCTTATCGCAACACCAGGAAGATTGCTAGATCTTCACCAGCAAGGGGAACTTTCATTACGAAATGTTGAGTTTTTTGTTTTGGATGAAGCGGATAGAATGCTAGACATGGGGTTTGCTAGAGACATTAATAGAATCATGGACTTGGTTCCAAAGCAACGTCAGAATTTACTATTTTCAGCTACCTTCTCAAAAGAAATTAAAAGATTGGCCAATGGAATATTGAACAATCCAGTTGCCGTTGAAGCCACACCAGAAAACACTACTGCAGAGAAAGTAGATCAAAGAGTTTATCGTGTAGACAAAGGATTGAAAACAGCAGTTACGATAAAACTAATCAAAGAAGAAAACTGGTCTCAGGCGCTAATTTTCACCAGAACTAAGCACGGAGCTAATAAACTTTGTGAGAAATTAGAAAAAGCAGGAATTAGATCCGCAGCTATTCATGGTAATAAAAGTCAAAACCACCGAACTAAAACATTGGAAGGCTTTAAAGCTGGTAAGATTCAAATTTTAGTGGCAACAGATATTGCAGCTAGAGGATTGGATATTCCACTTTTACCTAATGTGATGAACTTCGAACTACCAAACGTTCCTGAGGATTATGTTCACCGTATCGGTAGAACTGGAAGAGCTGGAGCAAGTGGTGAAGCAGTTTCATTAGTGGACATCGATGAAGTGCCATATTTAAGAAGTATAGAGAAACTTTTGGGAGAATCTATGCCAGGTGAAGTAATAGTTGGTTTTGAACCAACTAATACCCCAACTAAAAACATTGATAAGAAAAAGAAAAACTTCAGAAGACCAGGTGCTGACTCAAACGATAGACGTAAGCCTAAACCAAGAAGTAACAAGAGTACTAGAAGGTATTAATTGTTAGGACCTAATCATTTTACAAGGACCAAAAGTAGTTTAATTACGACTTTTGGTCCTTTTTTGATTAAACCAATTATTTCCATACTCCCTTAGAATATTTTACTAAGTTTGAGATTAATTCGAATAAATCATGAACTGTCCATCATGCAACATATTAGTTGACTCAGTTAACTTAAACGTGCAAACAGATATTGGTAAATGTCAGGAATGTGAGCATATTTTTAAATTATCTGAAGTAATAGATTATGAAGCGGATGGGTTTGACATTAATTCACCACCAAAAGGTGCATGGTTCATTACAAATGATGCAACAATAAAGTTAGGCGCAACAACACGATCTGCTATTGCTTTTTTCTTAGTTCCTTTTACGTTAGTTTGGTCTGGAGGATCTCTTGGTGGCATCTATGTGACTCAAATCATTTCTGGAGAGTTCAATCCATTTATTTCTTTATTTGGCATTCCTTTTCTGCTTGGATCTATTTTATTGTGGACGATTTCATTAATGGCTATATGGGGCAAGGTAGAAATCACTATAACAGACGATGGCGGCACAGTCTTCACAGGACTTGGAAAAATTGGCCGTAAGAAACACTTTGCATGGGAAGATATTTCCAGAATAATGGAAAAGCACACGCCATTCAATTATCCTGGAAAAAAAGGTGATCCTATTCATTTAATTGGTGCTACAAATATTTCATTTGGTTCAGGGTTATCGAAATCCAGAAAATACTATGTTATGCGTACTTTGCAAGTTATAGCCAATAGAATGAGAAAAAGTTCTGATTATAATAAAGGATAAAGTTTATGGATTTGAAATAGAGTTATTACTCCAAAACAAATGCGTAATTTCGCCATCTAGAAATTTGAAACATGGCTACACCAAAAATCATCCTAAAGAGAGGTAAAGATCATTCACTTGTAAGAAAGCACCCTTGGGTGTTCTCTGGAGCAATTCATTCTGACACTTCCAAACTAGAAGAAGGGACACAAGTAGATGTATACAACGCTGAGGATGTATTCATGGGGCATGGACATTTTCAAATTGGCTCTATTGCCGTGAGAATTTTTGACACTCAGTTTCAAAAAAACCTGGACGACAAATATTGGCAACAAAGAGTGGATGAATTAGTGGACTCTAGAAAAAGCATAGGATTTATTGGCAACAAAGAAACGGACATATTTCGTTTATGTCATGCCGAAGGTGACGGTTTGCCTGGATTAGTGATTGATATGTATCATGGTACCGCTATTATTCAATGTCATTCTATTGGCATGTGGCATCAACGAGAACTCATCTCTTCTTGTCTGCAAAAAGCACTTGGTAAAAATCTAATTGCTGTGTATGATAAGAGTGCAGAAACATTACCCTTTAAAGCGGATATTACACCAGAAAATGGATATTTATATGGTGCAGACAAAGCTATCAAAAAAGGATTTGAATATGGCGTAGAGTTCTCTATAGATTGGGAAACTGGACAAAAAACAGGATTCTTTATCGATCAAAGAGAGAACAGAAAACTTTTGGGTGAATATTCTAAAGGTAAAACAGTCTTAAACACGTTTTGCTATAGCGGTGGTTTTTCCATGTTTGCATTAAAAAATGGAGCAAAAGAAGTTCACTCATTAGATAGTTCTAAAAAAGCCATTGAATTGGTAGAGAAGAATCTTGCATTGATGCCTGAACATGCAGATAAGCACAAGTCAATTGTGGCTGATGCCGTCAAGTATATTAGAGACTTAGAGGAAACTTATGACATAATTGTTTTAGACCCTCCGGCATTTGCAAAACACAAAAGCGCCAGACATAAAGCCATTCAAGCATATAAAAGATTGAACATGCGTGCCATTGAGCAGTTACATAGTGGAGGTATACTTTTCACCTTCTCCTGTTCTCAAGTAGTGACTAAAGACCTGTTTCATGGTGCAATATTGGCTGCAGCCATAGAAGTTGGTAAAAAAGTAAGGATCTTACACCAGTTGCATCAACCAGCAGATCATCCAATCAATATTTTTCATCCTGAAAGCGAATATTTAAAAGGACTGGTATTACAGGTTTATTAATCATTAACACTTACTTTTTTATATTTAGCACCATAGACATATCATTTTTTTGGTGTGTTAATTGCATACACTATGTTAAATACATTTTAGTATTTTTGTAAGAAGATATAATTATAATCAATCATAATGAGAAAAATCATTTTAAGCACATTTGCTTTATTCATATTTGGAACAGCTTTAATAGCACAGGGAACAAAAAAAATAAACAACCATACAGTTTGGGGAACAAGAACCTTTAGTGCTTCCAATGTCTATGGAGTAGAAAGTATGTTAGATGGCATTCACTTTACTAAATTGGGATACACCAAAGACGCCACTACTATTGACAAGTATTCGTATCAAGAGTATAAGAAGATAGGAACAATTGTTTCATCTGCGACTTTGAAGTATAAAGACTTTACTATTGGTATTGATGACTATGACTTTAATGCTGACGAGTCTAAAATTTTGATCGCCACCAACCAAGAAGCAATCTACAGACACAGTTCTAAGTCTTACTATTTTATCTATGACATTAAGAGCAAATCATTCACTCCCCTATCTGATGTAAAGAAAAGTAAGCAGAGATTGGCTACTTTTTCTCCTGATGGAAAACAATGTGCTTTTGTAAGAGATAATAACATTTTTATCAAGCACTTGGAGTCTGGTGAGGAAAAGCAAATAACTTTTGATGGCAGCATCAATAATGTAATAAATGGTGCCACGGATTGGGTATACGAAGAAGAATTTAGTTTTGACAGAGGATTATATTGGAATCCAAAAAGTGATCGTATCGCTTATTACAAATTCAATGAAAGTGAAGTAAAGGAATTTCAAATGGAAATGTACGGTACGTTGTATCCTGATCATTACAAGTTCAAATATCCTAAAGCAGGAGAAGACAACTCCGTTGTTACCATCCATGTGTATGATGTAAATAGAAATAAGACTGACGACTTTGACTTAGGTGCCGAAACAGACATTTATGTCCCTAGAATTTCTTGGTCCAATGATGGCTATACTTTGCTAGCGCAACGGTTGAACAGACTTCAAAACAAATTGGAAATTCTTACGGGAGATTTTAATCCAACTAGAAAGATGATTGCTGCTGTTCAAACTAAAACTGTTTATACAGAAACTTCAGAAACATATATTGATATACACGACAACATGCAAATGTTATCAGATAGCAAAACAGTGCTTTGGACTTCTGAAAAAGACGGTTTCAACCATTTCTATTTAATTGATGTCTCAACAGGAAAGGCGACTCAAGTAACCAAAGGAAACTGGGAAGTAACATCAGGATATGGACTAGATGAAAAAACCAATAAAATTTATTTTCAAGCAGCAAAAGTAAATGCTACTCAGAGAGAAGTTTACAGTGTAAAAACTGATGGAAGTGACATGAAACTATTGTCCATTAATCCAGGAACAAACGAAGCGGAATTTAGCGCAACATATAAATACTTCTTATTGTATCACTCTGATGCTAACACACCATTCACGGTATCTATTCACAGTAATTTCAAGAAGTCTAAACTAAAGAAACCTTTGGTAATTGAAAACAATGCGGATCTGAAAAAACGTATGAAAGAATATGACCTTTCGGCAAAAACATTTATGACTGTGAAGAATGCTGAAGGAACTGATTTAAATGCATGGATGATTAAACCTTCTAATTTTGATGCAACAAAAAAATATCCTCTACTTATGTTTGTGTATGGTGGACCAGGAATCAACACTGTGAATGATGCTTGGACCTATGGTAACTACTTTTGGTTTCAATCATTGGCACAACAAGGATACATTGTGGTTTCGGTTGATGCTAGAGGGACCGGTTACAGAGGAAGAGAATTCAAACATTGTACATACCAACAATTAGGAAAATATGAAACAGAAGATCAAATTGCTGCCGCTAAAGTATTAGGAAAAATGGACTTCATTGACGCTAAAAGAATTGGTATTTTTGGATGGAGTTACGGTGGCTACATGTCCTCATTGTGTATCACAAAAGGTGCAGGAACATTCAAATCTGCAATTGCTGTGGCTCCTGTTACGAACTGGAGATATTATGACAACATCTACACAGAAAGATTCATGAGAACACCTCAAGAAAATGGCAAAAACTATGATATCAACTCCCCTATCAATCATGTAGATAAATTGAAAGGAAATTACTTATTGATTCATGGATCTGCTGATGACAATGTTCACTTTCAGAATGCAATGGAAATGGCAGATGCTTTGGTGAAGGCTAACAAACAATTTGATTTTATGGCTTACCCTAACAAAAACCACGGTATATACGGTGGTAAAACAAGGGAACATTTATATAATAAAATGACAAATTTCTTACTTAAAAACCTATAGAATATGACGAAGATTACTTTCCTCCTATTACTTTTAATTGGTGCTAACGCTTTTGCTCAAACAGAAATAAACTGGATGACTTGGGAAGAAATGGTAGCTCAAAGAGAAAAAGACAGTGTTAAGAAAAAAGTATACATTGATTTATATACGGATTGGTGCGGATGGTGCAAAAAAATGGATGCTAGCACATTCAAAGACCCGACAGTTGTTCAATACATGAATGACAAATATTATCCTGTTAAGTTTGATGCAGAGCGAATGGACACCATCGTTTTCAATGGTCACACTTTTACTAGTTCTGATCCAGGATTTGTAAAGACCAATCCGAAAGGAAGAGGAAAAACACATTATTTTGCCTATTCTTTGTTAGACGGGGCCATGTCCTACCCCTCGTACGCTCTACTTGATGAAAATTTAACTAGAATTGCTGTTTATCCAGGTTTTAAAACTCCTGAAGAATTAATAGGAATACTAGTTTTCTTTGGAGCCAATCAATACCAACAGTATCACAACTATCTTAACAAATCTTGGAATGAGGCTATGAAGCAACAAAAGTTGAATTCAGGTAAATAATAGTCTTAAATTCGTGCTTCAATAGATTTTGAAAAGTATAATTTATATATTTAAACTCGAATGATAGATCCAAAAGAATATATTTATAAAGTTGACTCCGATAAATTAATTATTGTTTATAGAGAAGCAGACCATCCGGAGACAGGTCAGGTTATTAAGTTCTTTGACTATGTAACTGAGTTATCTCAAGGGAAAAGGTTTCATATGATTTTAAACCTATCCAAAGCATCTCCCCCCTCTTCGGCAGTTCGTCACGAGTTCAAGAAAGGTTTCTCTAATTTAAAACCTCACGTTGAGAGTTTCTCCATATTCTTTGGAAAAAATTTTCTTCTAAAAATTACAGCCAAATTTGTCGGTGCTTCTATTGGTCTAGAGAATTATAGAACTGCTAAATCTATTGATGAAGCAATTGAGTTTATTAATAATAATGGAGACCGATAAACTTACAAAACATATAGCTTCTGTTCTGGGTGATAATTTTAACTTAACCTTTGAGGATATTGAGAAAGAGGATTCTGAAGAAAATAAGGAAATTATTTATGGTCTGATTTGTCTTCATGAAGATTTACATTTTTACAAGAAAAAAAGTGACCACTTACTGGACAACTTTAAAACAACTTTATTTAATTCTGCTGCAATAAGTATCACTAATAGTCTTGGCTTAATTAAAGATGTAAATACTCTTTTTTTAAATTTAAGCGGTTATGAAGAATCAGAGTTAATCGGTAAAAAGCTCAAAATAATTGACGCTCCCAATGACCAACCTGATAACTATCAGCACCTTAAAGCTTTCATAACTTCAGGAAATACCTGGAGAGGAGAAGTTGCCAGTCTAAACAAAAACGGAGAAATATTTTGGCTTGACACTCATGTTTTTCCCATCAAAAATACCGAAGGAAAGATATACGAATATTGGTCTGTCAGCACAGAAATAACACAAAGAAAACAAATTGAATTAGAACTGGTCAAAAAGAATTTAGAGATGCAGCAGTTCTCCTATATTATATCACATGATTTAAAAGCCCCAGTACGTCAAATAAATCAATTAACCGAATTAATCAAAGAAGAGTATAGTAAGGAATTTAGCGATGGTTGTTCGGCCATGTTTGATAGATTAATGTCTAGAGCAACTCGTTTAGATTTACTTATTAAAGGTATATTGGAATATTCACAAGCAGACTATAAAACTTCTGATGATACTATTATAGACTTAAGTGAATTAGTGGAGGATTTAATTATCCTATCAGGTGTTCCTGAACATATTCAAGTAAAAGTTACAGACACGTTACCTTCAGTAATGGGAAATGAAGTGAAAATGGAACAGATATTTGAAAATTTAATTAGTAATTCTATCAAGTATATGAATAAACCAAATGGAGAAATCACTATAAATGTGGACAAAACATTAAATGATTTTTACCGATTTGAAATCATAGATAATGGAGCAGGTATTAAAGAAAAATATATTAATTCTATTTTCGATGTGTTTGTTACTGCCCATGAAGAGAAAAGGGATGACAGCACGGGTATTGGTCTTGCAATTATAAAGAAAATAGTAAATTCATACAATGGAGAAATAGGTTGTACTTCCGTTGTAAATGAAGGTTCAACTTTTTGGTTTACCTGGCCCAAAATAAAATAATAAAAGATGATACAAGGAGCAATTTTAGGATTAATCATAGCAATAGTTATGATATTTATAAAAAAGAGTCAGGAGAAAAAAGCATTAGCCAAAATCTCTAACGAAAATGTGATAGATCAACCTGATTTTGTCGCTTTTTTTCATTTAGCTTCTGAGGCAACTTTTAATAAAAAAGGGCTAAAATTTTTCGATTCAAATGGTGCATTATCCCTAAATGGAAAGAATCTTAACTATCAACCACAACAAAAGAATCAACCAAGTATCTCCATAGACCTCAGTTCTGCTAAACTTAGTCTGGCTCCTGAAAAAAGAAAGATGAAATGGTTAGAAATTGATGTTGACGGACAGAAATATTACTTCACTACCTTCAGCCAAGGTGCATTTTCAATGGATAAGAGTAAAATGGATGAGTTTCTGCGTGTATTAGAGTTCTAATTTATTTTATCAGTCCACTTTATTAATGAATTATCACAACAAGAGATTTAAACCAATTCACAATTCAGAGAATGGAGAAGTCTCTTCCGAGATGACTTTTGTTTATCAGCAAAAAAATAATATACTTACTTGTGAATATTCTGGAAAAGGCATTTCAATCGGTCATTTATTAGGTCAAGTGGATGACGATGGTGTTATTGTTATGTATTATCATCAAATAAACAGACTTGGAAAATTAATGACCGGTAAATGTATATCCACCCCAGAATTAATGGCCAATGGCAAAATAAGATTACACGAAGATTGGCAATGGACAAATGGTGATCTATCGAAAGGAAGTTCAATTTTGGAGGAAATTTAGCGATCCTCTAGTTTCAATTTCAAAACTGCATTATCATCATAAGAGGCATTCAAGTAAATGATTTTTTTTCTGAACAGACCATATCTTATCTCAATAGCTGCCGAATTAGGGCTAATTGTACCTTCATTGTGTGCATACATTAAGAACTCATTGGTGCCTGGTTTAAGTTCTACTTTAAATTTCTTTTTCTTCCTGTCCAAATGATGTTCTGAAAGCACTACCCTTCCATTGAATAATATGCTAATGGTGTCATGATCTATCATGCTGTGATCCCATGCTAGAATAGTTAATTTTCTTTTTCTAAAACTAAAAGTTTCTGCCAATTTATCTTCACGATCATATACGTCTTTTGGAATCTCAATATAGACCTCCGGTTCTTCTTCCTTAATCTTTGGGGGTTTATTTTTGGACAAGTCATAATCTACAATGATATTCAGACCGATATAGTCTCCGGAATGAGAACCTACAGCATGACTATTTTGAGCCTGCAAATCAAAATCAATCATTGGATTCTTGGCAAAATACTTAGTGTATTGGATAGACAATGAATATCCAAATCTTCCATCTCGAATATAAGATCCTATTTGCGGCATAATGTACAATGGAGATTCTTCCGGAGTACTTGCGTAGGCAATAAATTACTTTTCTTGTGTGGTTCTTTCACTTCCGGATAAACCCAGAATTCCAACTCCACAACCAAAATTCATAGCATCCAACTTTCTGCCTTCAAAAGGAATATAACCTAAAACAGACGCTTCCAATTTCATAGCAAGCAAAGTAATGTTGTAAGTAGCTGCTCTTTGGCCGAAAGTATAATTATACAGAGCTATTCCTCCACCAGCATTGATTGAAACAAAATCTCTCCATCGCAATTGCATTTTCGGTACGATGTGAACCGTTGCAGGTATATTTTGCCGCCAAGGCTCTATATCTTTGTTTTGCAGGTCTACTAGATACGTCCCTAGAGAAAGTTCACCTGAAACAGCCAATTTAAAATCTGATTGTGCATAATTTAGATTTCCCAATAGCAAGATAAAAAGCATTGCTACAGAACGAGGTAAAACAAAATTAACGATATACTTGGGCAATAAAATCACAATTCAAATGTATTATATAATATTCAACTATATTGATATTTCAATGAACTTTTAACTTCAATTTGAGTTATACCTTCATTGGAATCATTGTACATTTGCCGAACTAATAAAAATCTCATTAAAAAACTAGTTTTAATATTTCTATCAATTTTATGCTTTCAGCATATTTGGACACAAAACTTAAGTGGCTTTGTATATGATGCATCCAATGCTGGAGTGCCATTTGTAAATGTCTACGTTAAGAATTTTGGTTTTGGCACTACCACTGATGCTGAAGGGAAATACTTTTTGCGTTTCAATGACCCTGGATTGTATGAGATAGTGTTTTCTTCTGTAGGATATGAAACGCAGGAAGTCAGTATTATTTTTGATAATAATGAAGACAAAAACAAAAACATATGGTTAGTAACGGATGAAAACGAATTAGAAGAATTAGTAGTTCAATCCAAAAAAAGAGATCCTGCCTATGGTATTATCGCCAATGCTATTGATCAAAAGAACAGGTGGCTTAAACAGTATGAGAGTTCTACTAGTGATGTCTATATAAAGGCAAAAGAAGTGATTTCTGAAAAAGAACAAAAGCGAAGGACTAAAGAAGCTGAACAAACTATCAAAGAAATAGAAAACGCGCAAGAGGAAGATGTATTTGACGCTGAAAAAAGAAAGAAAGCAGCCGAAATAAACAAAATTGCCAACGGCATGAATATGGCTGAGATCCATATGAAAAGGCATTTTGAATATCCGAATAACATCAAAGAAATAAGAGAAGGCTATAAAAAACTGGGCAACACCAGAGCGCTCTACTTCACCAACACTTCCGAAGCAGATTTCAACTTCTATGACAACTTAATGGCTTTGAATAATTTAAATGAATTGCCGGTAGTTAGCCCACTGCACTTTTCCAGTATTCTTACCTATAAGTTCAAATTAGAGGAAACTACATTTCTTAATAATCGAATGCTTTTTAAGATAAAAGTAACACCGAGAAAGTCTGGCAATGCCTCATGGGAAGGATATATCTGGATCTTAGACCAATCTTTTAATATCCAAAAAGTTGAACTCTCATTAGACAAAGGAGGCCTACTTATCTATCAAGATTTTACAATTAAACAAGAGTATGAGTTCATTGAAGATTCTATTTCAATTCTCAAAAGACAAGAATTTGATTATACTTCCAAAGGTGGCAAAAATGTATTCACTGGAAACACCATTGCCAAATACAGTAACTATATAATCAATCCAACTTTTGAGAAACGTTTTTTCAAAAACGAAGTTGCCATTACTACGCAAGAAGCATACGATAAGGATACCAACTATTGGTCTCAAATTAGACCAGAGCCACTCACGGTTGAAGAACAGGACTATCAACGAATAAAAGACAGTATATATAACTATCAGAAAAGTGATGTCTATTTAGATTCCGTAGATTCTGTTTTTAATAGGATTACCTTCTTAGATGTAGTATGGGACGGAATCGAATTTTCAAATAGAAAGAAGAAACAGTACCTTTATTTTTCCTCTGTAGCTAATCTATTGGATCCCTTTGAAATTGGAGGTCTAAGAGTGGGACCAGAATTCCAGTATTTTAAAAAATGGGACAATGAAAAATACATTTCTTTAAGTCCTAGTATTGATATTGGATTAAGAAATCTAGACGTAAAATATGATTTTGGAATTGGTGGTAGGTACGACCCGATGCATGCAGGTTATATCAGAATGTGGACAGGCAAACTCTTTAATACCATTGTTGAAAATGACGCATTGACCAATCTCTTTTCACGTGCCAATTGGATTGAAGAACAAAGATTTAATTTGGTCACTTCAAGGGAACTATTTAATGGGTTCTATGCATACTTAAGTTATCAGTACGTGGATAGGTTTCCGATAGACCAATATAGATTTAATCCTCAAGGAGATGATTGGTTTGGAGGTAATGAACCGCGTTCCTTTACTACTTTTCACAGTTATATTCTCGGGCTACTAATG
>CAJYBK010000058.1 GCA_913064955.1 uncultured Flavobacteriales bacterium | reverse complement strand
GCAAATTGAATATTATTTTGCGATGATTGAGAATCAAATCATCTCTTATTCTCAGAATTATACGGTAATTGATGCCATGAGGTCCTTTCAAAAAGGATTTGATAATGTGCCTGAACAATATCTTGCTTTACATGATTCGGTGCAATTCGAAAAGGATAAGATAATTAGTTATTATGATAATGAATTTGTAAAAAGACTTAACCAAAATTCTAAAACAGAACACAACACTGCTGATTTTTTAGTGGCTAATGACGCAGGAGCACTCTTGCAAAGTATTTATATTGCTGATAATCCGAATGCAGTAGGAGAGAAGCATCATCTTACCAAGATTGATGATTCATTAGATTATGCTATGACTCATACCACTTATCATCCATTGTTTAAGGACTTTTTGGAGAAATTTGGATACTATGATATTTTTCTAATTGATAGTAAATCAGGTAATATAGTTTATTCGGTTTTTAAAGAAGTAGATTTTGGAACTTCAATCAAGACTGGTGCATTTGCTAATTCAAACTTAGCCAAAGTTTATGAATCTGCGATTGGAGCAAATAAAAATGACTTTGTAACATTAGTTGATTTCGAACCTTATGCAGCTTCTTACAATGCCCCCGCTGCATTTATGGCATCTCCTATTTTTGACAAAGAAGAGTGCATTGGTGTATTAGTTTTTCAAATGCCTATTGAAGAGATTAATAATATTATGACCAATCGAGAGGAGTGGTTTGAAGTGGGCTTGGGAAATAGTGGAGAAACGTATTTGGTAAGCGAAGATTTTACTTTAAGAAATCAATCCAGATTTTTAATTGAGGACAGAAAAGAGTACTTCAAGATGATTGAAGAAATCGGAATGGATAAAGATATCATTGAGCAAATCAAAACTTTTAATTCCTGCATTGGTCTCCAAGAAGTGAAAACAGAAGGAACAATTGCTGCCTTGAATGGTGAGATTGATACCCGAATTTTTGAAGATTATCGCGGTGTTGAGGTATTGTCTTCATTTAAGCCTTTGGAAATTTCTGGTCTGAACTGGGTAATCATGTCTGAGATAGATAAATCTGAGGCATTTGCATCAGTAGCCAATTTAAGAAACAAGATTTTGATCTTCTTTGGTCTGACCGTAATCCTAGTTTTGATCATTTCATATTTTGCATCAAGAATGATCACAAAGCCTATCAAGTCCTTGACTAGAACTTCTAGAGAGTTAGCAAGAGGGAATTGGGACGTGGAAGTGAAAGTGAATCAAAAAGATGAAATCGGAATTTTAGCACTTAGTTTTAAAAGTATGCAAACTTCGCTGAAGAAATTAATTGCAGATCTCCAAGAAAGCAATCACACATTGGAAGACAAAGTTCATGAGCGAACTGTTGAGTTAAAACAACAGAAAGATCGGAAGGAGGAAAAGAATAGGGAAGTGTTAGATTCTATTCATTATGCCCAAAGATTACAAACAGCAATTCTTCCAACTTCGCAATTTATTTATGAAAATATCAGAGAGAGTTTCGTTCTCTTTATGCCCAAAGACATTGTCAGTGGTGATTTCTACTGGATGAAAAAAGTGGGCGATAGAATATTAGTTGCTGCAGTTGATTGTACGGGACATGGAGTGCCAGGCGCAATGGTTAGTATTGTTGGTGCTAATGGATTGAATAGATGCGTGAATGAGTTTGGACTAACTAAACCTTCAGACATTCTAGACAAGTTGCGAGAGTTGGTCATTGAGACTTTTAACGCTTCGCACGAAGAAGTGAAAGATGGTATGGACATGTCTATATTGAGTATTGACACCAAAGCACATAAGGTAGAATTCTCGGGAGCCAATAACCCATTATGGATTGCTCACAACGATACTAAAGAAATTGAAGTCATCAAGCCGGATAAACAACCTATCGGTAAGTTTGATTATGCTCAACCGTTTACCAATCATGAAAAGCAACTCAAAAAAGGAGATTGTTTATACATTTTTACGGATGGTTATGCAGATCAATTTGGCGGGACGAAAGGGAAGAAACTCAAGTACAAACCATTGCAAGAAATGTTATTGACTAATATTCAATTACCAATGCATGAGCAGAAAACCATCTTGCATAATTCATTTATTGAATGGATGTCAGATTTCGAACAGGTAGATGATGTGTGTATAATAGGAGTTAAATTGTAGGATGGATTTATTCTCCTTCGTACAATTTCAAGCGATTTCTTAACATGTTTAATTCTTCCTTCATTTCTTTTTCTTTTTGAAGAAGATTTAAAACGATATCTATTCCTTCAAGATTGACATTCAATTCAAAATATAGCCTGATCATTTTTTCTAATTCACTGATGTCATCTTGATGAATGAATTGACGTTCTTCTATGGTTTCAATGGTTATTAACCCATGGTTTGACAAGTCCTCAAAAAATGAAATCTCAATTTCGTAGTGAGGACATAGCGTCTCTATAAGTATCAAATTTTGTACAGACATACTATCTTAATTTTTGAATTTCAGTAAATAATTCAATCTCTTTTTCAGTCAAGTTGGTTGGCGTTTTTATGTTGTAAGTAATATACAAATCTCCAAATTGCCCCTCCTTCTTATATACAGGGAAACCTTTTCCTTTTAACTTAACTTTTGTTTCGTTTTGTGTTCCAGGTTTCACTTTTAGTTTGACCTTACCGTCAAATGTGTTGACCGTTATATCACCACCTAAAATGGAGGTGTATAGATCCAAATCAACGGCTGCATATAAGTTCGCCTTATCTCTCTTAAATTGGGTATTATTCTCAATATTAAATTTAATGAATAGATCCCCACTTGGTCCACCGTTCATTCCAGGTCCACCTTTTCCTTTGATTTTTATTTCTTGACCATTTTCAACCCCAGCAGGTATGGTAAGGCGAATTTTATTGCCGTTAACTGTCAGAACTTGTTGCTGTGATTCATAGATATCTTTCAGGTTGAGTGTTAAAGAAGCATGAAAGTCTTGTCCTTTATATTTTACGCTACCACCTCTTCTTGAGCCACCTCCACCAAACATGGATTCAAAATAGTCTGAAAATTCTTGGTCATTAAATCCGTCTTGCTCTGTATAATATTGTTGCGATTGAGATTTACGCTGTTGTTGTGCTTTTTCAAATTCCTCCGCATGCTCCCAATCCTTACCATATTTATCGTATTTTTTTCGATTTTCTGGATTACTTAGAACCTCATTGGCTTCATTGATTTCTTTAAATTTTTTCTCAGCATCTTTATTGCCGGGGTTAACATCTGGGTGGTACTTTCTCGCTAGTTTGCGATAAGCCTTTTTAATTTCATTTTCTGTTGCCGTTTTGGCAATTCCTAAAACCTTGTAATAATCTATAAAAGCCATTTGTTTTAGTTAAGTTCTTAATTGTAATTGATCTATAGGTGTAGTGACCTATTCAGATGTTCAAAAATAGGGTGAATTAACTATGGAATATATGATTTTGGTCATTTAACAAAATTACATTTGTCAGTATGACTGAATTGTCAAACCGAAAGATGCAACGAAATGTTAGTGATAAGGAGTTTTGTCTGGGGCTATAAAACTTTCTTTTGCCTCCTTTGAAGGAAACACATCGAAGGTATATCGCGAGTTAATGACGGACTTAAAATCATTTTGCAATTCAGGAAACTCACTCATGAATGATTTGAAATCTGGTTGTTTGGACTGCAACATTCGCAATGCAATTTCTTTAATGGATATAACAGTTACAGTGTCATGATACTTTCCTTTTTCGCCAACATGATTTACATAATCCTTTAATTGTGCTCTAATATTTTCGATAGCTTGTGCTTCTCCATACTTCTGAATATGAATATACGCCAATCTCAAATGTGCTTCATGTGTGAAAATAATAGGATCCAGTTGACAATTTTGAAATTTGGATTCAAATTCATCATCGCTCATTTTATAGTGTTTTTCTGTTCTTCTAAAGGCTGTCATCATGTTCTAATAGATTTAGTATACTTGAAATTTTTGTCTTCCTATCGAATTGGAATTTTCATCTATTACTTCTAAAATGTATAGCCCGCTTGATAAGTTTGAAATATTTATTTTAATAGCCTGACCTTTGTCAATTAAAAGGCCGTTTAAATTGTAGATTTTATATTGAAATGGTTTTTTGTAGGTAGATTGTAGATTGATGAAATCAAATGCAGGTATTGGATAGATTTGAAATGTATCTTCAGAATTTAAGTTTACTCCAATATTGATCATGCAATTTCCTCCATTACCTTGATAATCCCAGTAGGGAGTGTTATTTTGGCCATAGCAGTGTATCATGTAAGCAAAACCAATTCCTTCACCAAGCTGAACTAAGAACTCACCAGAATTAGAATCTACATTCAGTTGATGCCCAATACCTTCAGTAATTATAGGACCATTTATGGAGTCAATGTAGAATCTCTTATGGTAACTTGAGTTTACAAGAATAGAATCAATTTTCTGAATGGTGTCATTCAGATAGTCTTGAAAAACAACTCCTCTTAAAGAATCGCCAACATTGTAATTGTAACTGGCTAATAACAAGTCACTATTCGTGTTTACAGAAAAATACCTAATGGAATTTCCTTCTTGTCTAATGTAAAAATTCGCAGATTCATCAAAATATAGATCATATTGGGTGGAAGAATTTTCAAAACTTCTATACCCTCTTTTAAAAATGTGATGGTAATCAAAACCAATAATGTTGGTATCATTTTTTATGTAGTAGTTAAAATCATCAGTATAGGGTTCTGATGGCTGATTCCATTGGTCAGAATCATATAACCCACAATGCCAAACTGGGTTGTTGTTAAAATAATTTAGTGTTTGTCCAAAATAGGTGAACGATAAAATTATAAAAGAAATTAAAAAGGAGTATTTCATTGAATTAAATATACAAAAAAAAGGTCAAATGAAATACACTTGACCTTTTAAATAGAGAATTAACGTTTTACTTTTTATAAAACTCAATAATGTTATCTGCCAATTCTGTCCCAATTCTATCCTGTGCTTCCAAAGTAGCGGCACCTATATGAGGTGTGCAAGCAATTTTAGCATGAGATAAAATATCCGCTCTTGGAGCAGGCTCACCTACGAAAACATCTAATCCTGCTGCTGCAATTTTACCTGAATCCAGCGCAGTAATTAAAGCATCTTCATCAATTACACCACCTCTGGCAGCGTTAATGATAAAAGCACCGTCTTTCATTTTTGCAAATTCACTTGTGCTAATTACTGCCTTTTTATCTGCAGGCATTGGTATGTGTAAACTGATAAAATCTGCCTCAGCCAAAACACTATCCATTGATTGTGTTTTGATATTCACTTCTACAGTTTGATCGGCTACTTCCACAGGGATGGTTGCAGTTTCTACAAAAGGATCAGAAGCGATTACTTTCATTCCACATCCTAGCGCGTATTTAGCCGTAAACTGACCAATGCTAGCAAGGCCAAATAGACCAATAGTTTTACCTATGAGTTCAAACCCGTTGCCATATTTTGTCGTTAAGACTTTGAACGCGGTAGTGCCTGAACCAGGCATTTTTCTATTACTGTCGTAGATTGCTCTTGAAATAGCGAACATAAGAGGAAGAACCAATGCGGGAACAGCCATTGAAGAAGATGGTGTCGTATTGAATACCACCAACCCGTTTTCTCTACCATAAGCAACATCAATGTTGTCCATTCCAACACCACCTCTACCGATCATTTTTAAGCCCTTACAAGCATCTATCAAATCTTTTCTAGCAGTTGTAGCACTTCTCACCAATAGCACCTCATAACCCTCTGAATTAATAGTCTCGATTAATTTATCTTGAGGAACGTTTTCAGTAACTACTGTAAAGCCATTCGCTTCTAATTTTTCCTTTCCTGATGCTGAAATACCATCATTTGCTAATACTTTCATTTTTTTTGGTTTAATACATTACCATTTATTGAAATTTCGACCTTGTGGAGAAATCTAACTTTTCCTAAGGAAAAATATTACGATTTAATTTCCCTTGAAATTTCAAATTTTACATTGTTTTCATTACGTCTACCAATACTTGCACACTCTCTAGTGGAAGAGCATTATACATGGATGCTCTGAATCCACCTACAGATCTATGACCTTTCAGTCCGCTGATGTTCGCGTCATTTAATTTCTTAGTAAACTCTTCTGTTCTGCTTTCGTCAGTCAAAACAAATGTAACGTTCATGTTACTTCTATCTTCAACGGCAGCAGCACCTTTGAAAAGAGGGTTAGCATCAATCTCAGCATAGAGTAGTGCCGCTTTCGCTTCATTTCTAGCTTCAATCCATTGAATACCTCCGTTCTTTTTTAACCATCTCAATGTAAGCATAGAAACATAGGTTGAAAATACAGGAGGTGTATTAAACATAGAGTCTTTATCAGCATGTGTCTTTAAATCTAACATTGTAGGGATTTTAACTGATGACTTCCCTAAAATTTCATCTTTGACAATATATAACGTTGCTCCAGCAGGTCCTAAATTTTTCTGTGCTCCAGCATAAATTAAATCAAATTTGCTGATATCAACTTTCTTAGAAAAAATATCACTACTCATGTCACAGATTAATGGTAAATCTGTTTCAGGAATAGATTTAAACTGTGTTCCGTAAATCGTATTGTTTGATGTGTAATGCAAATAGTCCAGATCCGAAGGAATTGAATATCCTTTAGGAATGTAATTGAAATTTTTATCTTCAGAACTAGCTACAGTAACTGCTTCGCCCATGAAATTGGCTTCTTTCAAAGCCTTTTTAGCCCAAACCCCAGTATTTAAGTAACCACCTTTTTTGTGAGTTCTCATCATGTTGTAGGCTGCTTTTAAGAAACCTAAACTAGCACCTCCTTGCAAGAAAAGAACGGTATAACCTTCCGGTACTTCCAAAATTTCTTTCACTAAACTTCTAGCTTCTTCCATCACGTCTACGAAGTCCTTGCTTCTATGAGACATTTCTAATAGAGATAATCCAGAGTTGTTAAAATTTAATACTGCCTTTGATGCTTCCTCAAAAACTTCTTGAGGTAAAATACAAGGTCCTGCGCTGTAATTGTGAACTTTTGCCATGTTTGTTTTATGAATTTAAGTTAGCACAAAGGTGCTCATTTTAGTACACCTAGTCAAGTATAATAGCACACTTTTTAGAGACTGTGAAAAACTTAATATTAAGTTAATAACCTTTTACCAAATTCGGTAATCCAACTCTATGTTTTGAATTCTTGCGGTGGGTGTTTGCTTGCCGCGCGACAGTTGAGTTACTCTCTCTGTGACATAGATTTGTAGTTCAGATAACATTATAATACCATCTTCATTTAAATCTGCGGTATTGTTTCTTAATCCAAAGAGCAAACTATAAGTAAATAGTCCATTTTTCCAATCATTACTTTCCATGGCAAATTCTGCTCCACCAGCAGATGACATTACAGTTGTTCCGGTTCCTCTTCTTAAGTCTGTAAACAGTTCTTTCATCATTTTTGTTGGGCTACCTTCAATGGTGGTTAAGGCCGGACCAACTGCTCTAAACATTACATCCTCCTCGGATTCATCTTCTTCACTGGAGACTAAAACTTCTTCTTCTTCCACTTCACCACTATGACAAGTATCCATAATCAATATCTTTTTTAATGGTGCAATACCATCCAATAGTGATTCTAGTTTCTCATAGGCAAGTCCTTTTTTACCTGGGTCATTAAAGTTGACATCATAGGTGCCGTAGAAATAATCATAATTAGCATCTAACAATCCATGTCCTGCCACAAAGACCATCACCACATCGTCTATTTTTGCATCTGCAAAGAAAGACTTAAGTTGCTCAATGTTCATGCTAGTAGCCTGCTCATTGGTTATTGTTTTAGTTTTTACTTCACCATAAACATCCTTCTGCTGATTGAATATTCCAGCAAAATCATTGGCGTCTTTGGCTGCATAGTCCAAATTGTAACGTGAATCTTTATACTTAGATGTACCAATTGATAGTATGTATAGGTTTGGCTTCACTGTTGCCAAGCAATGAATATCAACTGTTTCTTTCAGACTTTCTCTTCCTTTATCATCTAATACGGCAAATTGAATTTTATTATGTCCCGCTGCTAAAGCAACTTCTATAGTAGTTTTGAATACTGTTCCCGTGATGGATTTTCCTGTTTTGCCCAATACAGGCACATCATTATTCCACAAGAGTAACTTACTTAAATTACCGGATTTGGTGCTCGCTTCAAAACTAATGCTGATGGTTCTTTTTTCAGTAGATATAGGAATAGTGTGGTAGTTTTTTATTTCACCTTGCGGCAATTTGGAAAGATCAATGTTGTCTACATTCTTTATCCCCAATTTACTTAGCCTTTTTTCATATGCTTTTTTGTATAATGCTAGTAAGTTTTCATCCTCACTATTCATGGCCTTCAGAACGATATCTGGTCTGTTATTAGTAGCGTCAAATTGCTCAAAAGGATATGCGTTACTACCTACTCTAAATGTAACTAACTCATTGCCTTCTTTGGTAACTTTATAATAGTTATCCGGAGTTTTGAAAATGGCGTTATCATCTTGTCCAACCATTAAAAATCTTTCCTTTCCTGTAGCAGGATCGAATATCTTTAATTCTCCATTTTTAAGACTCACACCAGCATAGCCAAATTTATTAACTTGAACATCTGTAATAAGGTTGCATTTTATCTTATGTGTTTGAGTTCTGGTTTCGTTGATAACATCAAGAAATTCAATGTTATTGTCGTCAATAGAAATTAAATGATCTAGTTCTGCATGTGTCATTACAGGAAAACCATTGACTTTTGCTTTTTTCAACCCCATAACATCTCCCAGCACCGCATCTTCGCTATAAGAATCATGGTTGAAAACGGTAAAATCATAGGTGTATACACCTAAGCCAGTATTTACAAAGAGTTTAGTTCCATCCTTGCTAAATCCTATAAAAGGGAATCTTGTAACAGTAGCTCTTGGGTTAATATCGATGATTTTTCTCCAGTATCCAGTGCTCCAAGCTACAATTCTACCGGTATTAAATAAGGCAACTAAATGTTTTCCATCGTTAGACATAGTTAAGACGTTGGCACTTTGAAATGCTCCTTTGAATTTTAAGTCTTCGTCTTCCGCTACCTCCAATGTCTCTGCATCTGGGGTTTGAATTTTATCAATGGGAATAATAGACACTGGAGTTTTACCTGAGCCTCCAACTATCACATATTTTTCTTCTTTATCAAAAATAATGTCGTAGAATTCCTTTTGACCTGTTTTAACGTAGTCAATGTATGTTGGTAGTCCATTTTCCAATGAATACAAGCGTATTTCGTCATTTTTAAAGGCAGTAAGCAAATAATTACCCTTTGGAGAAATAATAATTTTATCTTCTTGGAAACCAAACCTAGCAAAGGCAGCTTTACCAGATAACTTACTTTCGTCTTTGATGACCGTTTTAGTTTCGGTTGCTTTTTCTGTAATTTTATTCTTCGCTTTATCTTTAAGAGAGCCTAATCCGCCTTTACCAAAAGAGGAAATTTTATCAATCGAAATTTTGGTATTGACAATATCTTTTTTAGTTTCTTCCTTTTTTATTTGAGCATTGTCCGAAAGTCTATCTTTCATTTCTAATTTTCGCTCAGGCAGTTGAAATGTACCAAGTCTTTCTCCGCTGTTTAGACTCCAAATGTCTAATTGTTGTCCTCTTAGCGAGAATAGTTGGTTCTCCACTGGGTTAAATGCAAAAGCCTCTATTGGATTAACATCTCCCTTTAACACTTTTTGAATAGACATTCTTTGCGTGTCCCATATTTGAATCACGTTATTGTGACTATATACTTTATTCAATAATAATTTTTTAAAGCCAGAAGTCGCCAAAGAAGTACCTAATTCATTAAACACGATATTTCTAATAGTCTCGTTAGATTCAGGGTCTTTTAATTCTGCTACTTTCTCTCCTTTAGTGAAGTTGTATATTTCTACTCCTCCAGCATGATTGGCAAGCGCAATTTGATTGCTCTTGGTACTGATGTCAACTGCAACAGCTTTATTGACGGTTTTAAACTCTTGGATAATGTTTAATCCTTTATCATAACTCATAACGGTTCCATTCTCAAGGTAAACTACCGTTTGCTCTAATGAAGTTTTGAAAAATGCTATGGTACTCTTTTTATCGGGAGTAAGCCAATCTGAAGCGGATGAGGTAGAAAGATCAATTTTGTAAATACTATTCCCAGCAGATGCAAACAGACTTTTATCAAATACATTGATTGCTGAAATTGAATTTTTTAGTTTTGTTATGGTAGTAAAGGAATCTCCATTTAGTTTAAGGATTTCATTATTCTCTGAAGTGGCAAATACACTTCCGTTGGAGTAAGTTAAATTGGAAATTTCTGAGTTGTAGATAATGCTATCCTTAATCTCCCATAGATTGATATCCCAAATAAATACCTTGTTTTTTTTATCCGAACTTATCAATTCATTATTTAATGGATTAAAAACTAATCCTACAATGGAATTTTCGTGACCGTTTAATGTGCCAATTAATTTATTGGAAGCAACATCCCAAACTTTTATTTGATAGTTTTTTTCATTGGCAGATGCAACATATCTTCCGTTATTACCAAATTGAATCTTACTGACAACGCCTAGGTTCTTTTCTTGCGTAACAACTTCAGGTTTTTGACTATGAATATTAGTAAAGAATAAAAGAAGGAATAGTGTGTATATGGTGATTTTCATAAGTCTGTATTTTAAACAAAGTTAGAACAAAGGAAAAATATAGACAAAAAAAAAGCCCGACTCATTGAGCCGGGCTTTTTAAATTATTCTTTCTAACTAATTAGAAGTGGAACATTAATCTAATTGCACCACCTAAGTTATCAGTATCAACACCAAATGAACCAGATTTACCAGTCATTGTAGTTACTTCATATCTAGAGTTAGTTGTTGCAGTTGGCTCAGCCAATCCCCAGTTTTCAACTACTGTTTCACCACCACCTGTTGATGTGAAAGATAGTCCCCAACCGTACTCAGCAGCGATAGAAATTTTTGGAGCAAAGAAATACTCAGCACCAATGAAACCTCTTACACCAAATCCAAATGTTGAACCTGCTTTAGAAGATAAAGTTCTAGACGTTCCAACTAAACCATTAGTTTCAACGTTAGCTTCATTCATTTCTAATTCATACTCATACTTCATGTTAGCTGCAGTACCACCAAGAGTGATCAATGCTTCACCACCATAGTATCCTTGAAGTTTACCATGTCCTCTTCTTTTTTCAATACCACCACCTAATACGATACCAGCTCCTGATTGTTTTACAACATCAGTAATGTATTCTGGAGAAGTACCTGTAGTGTTCGTATCTGTTAAAACAGATTGAGAACCTGAACCGTACATGATTCTTAATGACCCTCTATAAGCAGTGTTCTCATCTTTGAACATTTTACCATAGATAGCATTATTACCGTTTACAAACGCAGTGTTCATAGAGTTACCAGTAGAACCGTTAAACGCGTTTCCAACATAGTTAAACAATGGACTTGCATTGAAACCGATTGCCCAGTCTCCTGCTTCTGGTGTAACAACGAAACCTTTGTCGTTAGTTACTTGTGTAGTTTGTGCATTAGCAACAGATCCTAGACCTACTAACGCTGCAACAAAAAGTGCTTTTCTTTTCATAATATAAATTTTTTTATTTCAATTATCAAAATTAGATTGATTATTCTACAAAGGTAGCATTGTTTGTTTATTTTGTTAACTACTTTTTGTTAATTGCAGAATAATATTTCAATTTCTTTTGATTTTTGAATTCGGGAACTGTTACGGCAAGGCTAAAAAAAAGGTTTCATTTTTTTTATTAAAAATGCCATCCTAATCTTAAAACCCCCATGTTTACTAGAGAAAATGATTTAAAGTTTTTTGAGGGAATAGAAGTTGTTGTTGTCGCATCTGTTGTCGAAGATGCATCTTCTGTCTTGAATTCGCCTCTTTTATAGTTAAGACTATTAAATTGATAGCCTATTTCCGTACCGCAATAGAAGCCTTTGTAAATGTGGAAATCTACACCAGTGAACAAATGAATTCCAAATGAATTTAGTTTTTGTTCTGAAGAATAGTTAAAGTCATTAATAAAAATCGCTGAATCAGTTCTTGATCCATAGGTGTTGTTGGCGCCAAAACCAAAATTAAATTCACCACCTATATAAGGAGTGACTCTGGTTTCTGAGAAGTGTTTTTCATACCCTATACTTAAGGTAGAAAAAGTTTGAGTGCTTTGAACAGAACCAACACCTTCTCCGTCAATCTCAAAAAGTTCGTTAGTATTATCGCTATAGTCAACCGCCATTGTTATTCTCAATGCATTCGCAGAGTTGAAAAAATATCTTCCCTTTAAATTAGGAGTGATGTTTCCGCTCTTGGTTAAAAAGTCAAATTTAGTTTCCAAAGTAAAACCTTTGTCATGCTGAGCATTAGTACTGAGGCTAAGTGTGCAAAGGGAAAAGATTAATAGTAAGTGTTTCATAAGAATTGTTTGCGCAAATTTAAATTATTCTATCGCAAACGCAAACAACCTTTTAATATTGCTTGTCATTGAGCATAGGCACAAAACTAAAATTGCCAAACGTACTTTCGCTAAGGTTGCCAGTTTCGTCCTTTTGTATTAAAGTCATTGTTTGTTCTTTTCCTTCTCCAACAGGGATTACCATTTTACCATTTTTGGCGAGTTGTTCAACTAATTTTGGTGGTATAAAAGGAGCACCACAAGTAACAATGATTTTGTCAAAGGGAGCATAAGTGTGTTTTCCTTCAAACCCATCACCAAAAAAGAATTGCGCTCTGTAGCCCATTTTAGTAAGCAAGGGTTTGGTGATATTAAACAATTCCCTTTGTCTTTCAATAGTGTATACTTTTGCGCCTAGTTCTAGGAGTACTGCAGTTTGATAGCCACTTCCTGTGCCTATCTCTAAAACTTTGTCTCCTTTTTTTATTTCAAGGAGACAAGATTGAAATGCAACTGTGGAAGGTTGGGAAATAGTTTGTCCTGCACCAATAGGGAATGCTAAGTCTTCGTATGCATAGTTGTTATGAAAAACTTTATCGAAAAACATGTGCCTTGGAATTTGTCCAATAGCTTTTAAGACCAGTTCATCATTAATTCCTTTGTCTCTCAATAAGGAGACAAGACCTCTTCGCATACCTTGATGCTTAAATGTATCTTGAGTTTCAAACACAGCCCAAATTTACTTCCTTCCTTTCTATTTTATAGCATTAAAATTTAAGTAAATGCTAAAATCATTTTGTTGAAAACAAAAAAGTACAATTCTATAATGTTGTAGTTCCATGAATACATTTGTTTTATAAAAGCATAATTTTTGTAAAAGATGGTCAAAATAGGAGTAGTAGGAGCAGGACATTTAGGAAAGATTCATATCAGAATTTTACGCGATTGTGATTTTGTTGAATTGGTAGGTTTCCACGATTTCGATCCCGAGGTGGCTCAGAAAGTTGAGGAGGAATTTGGTGTGAAGTCTTTTGAATCAATGGAATCGCTTATTAATGAAGTAGACATAATAGATGTTGTTACTCCTACCCAAGGTCATTATGAAGTAGCTCAAATGGCTATGCGAAATTTTAAACACGTTTTTATAGAAAAGCCAATAGCTAGTACGATTGAGGAATCTCAAAAACTGATGTCACTTTCAATTGAAGCCAATGTGAAAGTGCAGATTGGTCATGTGGAAAGATTTAACCCTGGTTTTATTGCGGCACAAGACTATTTGGATAATCCGATGTTCATAGAAACGCATCGATTAGCACAGTTTAATCCTCGTGGTACTGATGTTTCAGTGGTATTGGATTTGATGATACACGATATAGATATTGTCTTAAGTGTGGTGAAAAGCAATGTTAAAAATATCTACGCAAGTGGTGTCTCAGTAGTAAGTGATACTCCTGATATAGCAAATGCTAGAATAGAGTTTGACAATGGTTGTGTGGCTAACCTTACTGCAAGTAGAATGTCAATGAAAAATATGCGTAAGTCAAGATTTTTTCAAAAAGATGCATATATAGCAGTGGATTTCTTAGATAAAACGAGCGAAACAATTAAGATGAAGGATGTGGATGAAAATGCTGTTGATCCATTTGCCGTTACAATTGATTTAGGCGACAAAGGGTTTAAGCAGATAGATATAATAAAAGATGAAGCGGAACCAAATAACGCAATCCTGGAAGAATTGAAGTCTTTTGTTTCTGCTATTGAAAATGATACTACACCTCCTGTCTCAATTAGTGATGGTCACAATGCTTTGAAAGTAGCATTGGATATAATGAAAAAAATAGCTTAATTTATTGATGACATTTGTATACAAATGCAGGGGGGATGTTAGCAGGAACAAAAGTATAGCTGACATTCTTGAATTTTGATTCCAATAATTTTTTAGCATTCAATGTATATTGAAATTGGATATACTTACCGTCTGGCTTCAAACAAGCAACCGCTTCATCTAAAATTACATTCTTTACAGGGCCATCTATAACAGCAAGTGGAAGCGAAGAAACAACGTAATCCACAACTTCTATATTATGCTCTTTGAGTATTTCTCCTATTTTTTCAGCACTATCATTTAGTAGAACAAGTCGATTATCAGAAATGTCTGCTTTGATAAGGTCGTAGAAGTTTTCATTTAGTTCAAAACTAAATAACTTAGCATCTGAAGCCATTTTGTCCAGTAGTCCTTTAGTGAATACTCCGTTTCCTGGGCCTAGCTCAATAATGACTTTTGCAGTGTTGAAATCAATAGGCTTCAACATCTTTTTCATAAGGTACTTTGAACTAGGTGCAATAGCGCCAACTTGCTTTTTCTCTTTAAAAAACTCTTTTACAAATGCTGATTTCTTTTTCAATACTTAATTTTTGAAGTGAGGCAAAAGTAAAAATACAACTTTACTATTCATTATATTGAAGTTAAAAGTTTTGCACAATACTTGTCATGGATACATTAATAACGAAGTATAAAATCTTATATTTGTATAACATATATTTTAGAAAATGATTAAAACTACACTAATCTCATTTGTTTCAATCCTGTTAATTGCAGGAAGTTCATATGGTCAAGACAGAAAATTAGCAGCAGATTTGTTTGCTGTTGGAAATTTTGAAGAAGCCATAGGCGAATATGAATCGCTACTTGAGGAAGAACCCGAAAACATTGAATATAATTACAACATTGCAGTTTGTTATCTCAATACTAATATTGACAAATCATTGGCAATTGCGCCATTAGAAAAACTAGTTCAGAACCCAAAAATAACTCCTGATGCTTATTATTTATTAGGTAGAGCCTATCATTTTGGATACAGATTTGACAATGCAATAGACATGTTTAATAAATTCATTTCTACAGGAAAAGGAAGTGAAGAAAATAGACAGAATGTAGATTCACAAATTGACTATTGTCAAAACGCAAAAGAGTTATTGAAGTTTCCTAAAAAGGTTTCTTTTCAAAATTTAGGAAAAGGAGTTAATTCTATTTATGATGATTACTTTCCATTTATACCGGTTAATGAGGAGTTTGTGATTTTTAATTCAAATAGAGAAGATAGGGCAGTACAGCCGCAAGAGAACGGAAGATATTTGCCAAATATTTACATCGCTTATGAAAAAGATGGACAATTTCAAGAAGCACAAAAATTGCCAGGAATTGTAAATACTTCAGAAGGTAAACAAGAGATCGTTGGATTAAATGCAAGCGGATCGAAAGCGGTGTTTTACTTTGAAGACTACAACATGGAAGGGGACATTTACGAAAGTGGTATAGAAGGTAAGGGGGTTAAAAAGCCAGTGAAATTAACTGATGTAATTAACTCAAAAAGTACTGAAATTGCAGGTTGCTTCACTGAGAATAATGAAAAGTTCTTTTTCGCAAGTGATAGACCAGGTGGTTATGGTGGAATAGATTTATATATGTGTCAAAGACTTCCTAATGGCAATTGGAGTATGGCGCAGAATTTAGGGCCAACGATTAATACGGCTCAGGATGAAGATTTTCCTAATATTTCTATTGACGGTAAGTACTTGTTCTTCTCTTCAAAAGGACACGCAAGTATGGGAGGGTATGACATCTTCAAAGCAGAGT
>CAJYBK010000057.1 GCA_913064955.1 uncultured Flavobacteriales bacterium | reverse complement strand
TTGAACAAGGAGTTCTTAGCCCAATACAGCGGCTCTATGTCTCAAGCGGATGAGGCTTTTATTTATTACAACCCTGAGACTTTAGCACATAAAAAACTAGACCCTATAAATCCTGCCGATATAGCGATGGCTTTTAACTCACCTAACGTAACGGTTTTTAATGACTCAACTCAATTAATTGAAGCATTAAGCGAAGTAGATTGGGAGGACACGAACTTGCTAATGATGAGTAGTGGAAACTTTAATGGCGTTGATTTTAATCAATTGGGAGAAAACTTATTGAATAACGAGTAGTTACAACTTAGATAGAATCATCCTGTTAAAAGCCATAATAAAAAAGGAATAAATCATTCCAAGTAAAAGCAGTGAGAACAGTGATAAGGGGAATACAGTTCCCGCACTTAGCATATGCTCTACGTTGTTATGATTCATTTCTTGAATGTCATCTGAGGATTTGCCAGCATAAGTATCTGGATTGGCTTCCATTTGCTTATCTAATTCGGCTATTGCTTCTTTATCTTGCAATCCAGTTAAGATTTGCTCCTTCCTCATCTCTGGATAAGTTGGATCTAATGTAGAGAAGTATAAAAACAAAAAACTAGACACCAACAAGGAGTATACTGCTGCTGCGGCAATGCCCACTTTTAAATCGGCAATCATACTTAACCCGCCTTGTTTATTTCTGTTGAAGTTAATTAATATAGAAAGCGCTACAACAATTAGCAAAATCAATGAATTAGCTCCTAACGCTAATAAAATCACTTCTCTTTGATGATTTAGGCCCGCTAATAATAAAATTAACTCCAGCAGTATATATACTCCAGTACCGATTAAAGCTATTTTGATAGGCAATTTCATGCTTCTACCTCTTTAGACTTCCTTTTAAAAATGCTAAAGTCACCTTTTCCTGTGCCGAAAAACTTTTTATTAAAAACAAGCATAGTAATAACTCCGCCAGAAACGGCCATATCGGCAACGTTAAAAATTGGCGGAAAAACTTCTTCTCCTCCCAAGCCCCAAGGCATGAATTCAGGCCAATAAAATTCAATATGAATCATATCCA
Source organism: uncultured Flavobacteriales bacterium (assembly GCA_913064955.1). GTDB lineage: Bacteria > Bacteroidota > Bacteroidia > Flavobacteriales_D > Parvicellaceae > Parvicella. The sequence continues at coordinate 15,303 of CAJYBK010000057.1, read as the reverse complement.
CGACATTCCCCATCAGAAAACCGGCATAGCCTCCACCCTCTGGCATAAATTGCGCCACATGGTGTGCACTGTCTTCAAACATCAATCCATAGAAAGCACTATCTAAAAGATTTCCTAATGCACCAGCAAAAACTAATGAAACCGCAAGGACCAACCCTGTGTGTGCTTTGTTCTCTATCAGATTTCTAATTACAAAAGCAATTACCACAATGGCCACTACTCTGAATAAACTCAACAGTAACTTACCCCAAATACCTCCTAAAGACCATCCAAATGCCATTCCTTCATTCTCAATAAAATGAAAATTGACAATCCCATTGCTATACATCAACTCCCCTAAAATGGCGTGAGATTTAACCCACAATTTAGAAAACTGATCAATGAATAAAGTTAGGAAAATGGTAATGAGTGCTGTGCGCATGGATACGAAAAATTTATATAAACAAAGAACGACTCTACACTATGATAGAACCGTTCTTTATAACCCTCAATGCTTTTTACTGCATATTTTTAGCCTCAATACTAAGTGTAGCATGTGGCACTAATTTCAATCTATCTTTGTTGATTAACTTACCTGTAGTTCTACAAACTCCGTAAGTTTTGTTTTCAATACGAACCAAAGCCATTTCTAAGTTCTTGATGAATTTTTCTTTACGATTAGCCAAGTTAGCCATCTCTTCTCTCATCAAGGTTTCAGAACCGTCTTCCATCATGTTGAATGAACGACCTGTATCATCTGTTCCATGATCATCTTTGTGAGTCAAAGACCCTTTCAACATTTCATAATCTTCTCTAGCGTCAGCTAGTTTCTTATGAATTATTGCTTTGAATTCTTCCAATTCAGAATCCGTAAATCTATTTTTTTCTTTTTCAGCCATAGCGCTTATTTGTTAGTTTGCTTTAATTACTTCAATTTCTGAATTAATGTCTGCATCTATTTCTACTAATGTTTTATTTTCACTTAAAACATCTGCCAATTCAAGTTTATCAGCCAATGTTTCCGAACAAATATAATTTAAATTGTTTTTGATAGCATCATTTATTCTATCATCTGATTTGATTGTTAATAAAATTCTATCTGTAACCTCCAAGCCACTATCTTTCCTGATATTCTGAATTCTATTGACAAATTCTCTGGCAATACCCTCTTCCACTAACGGTGGGTTCATCGTCACATCTAATGCTACAGTTAAGTTACCTTCACTCGCTACGAGCCATCCTGGAATATCTTCTGTTAATATCTCGAAATCTTCCATATCTAACTGAACTTCAACTCCATCAATCGTGGCGTTCCAACCAGCATTTTTTTCTAACGCAGCAATATCTGCCTGGTTAAAACCTTTTACAGCCGCCATAATTCCTTTCATTTGTTGACCATACTTTTTACCAATGGTCTTGAAATTAGGCTTCACCTTCTTCACTAAAATACCTTCGGTATCTTCAATGATGTTCAGTTCTTTTACATTTACCTCGGATAATATTAAATCTTGAACCGCCTCAATAGCATCCTTCATCTTTTTATCCAATGCTGGAATCATTACCTTTTGTAAAGGTTGACGCACTTTTAGTTTTTCTCTTTTTCTCAGACTCAACACCAGAGAACTAGCTCGTTGTGCTAAATCCATTTTGTATTCTAAGTCTTTATCAATCAATGAAAGATCTGCTTCTGGAAAAGAAGCAAGGTGAACCGATTTTGCATCTACTCTGCCTGTCACTTCATTTAAATCACAGAACAATTTATCAAAGAAAAATGGTGCAATAGGTGATGACATGATTGCTACTTTCTCCAAACAGGTATATAAAGTTTGGTAAGCCGAAATCTTATCTGCTGTGTAATCTCCTCTCCAGAATCTTCGTCTACATAATCTAACATACCAGTTACTCAATTCATCATTTACAAAATTCTGAATAGCTCTTCCGGCTTTGGTAGGTTCATACTCTTCGAAAGCATTTTTGACCTCAATCATTAATGAGTTTAATCTTGACAAAACCCATCTATCTATCTCTGGTCTATCAGCGATGGCCATTTCTGGTTCTGAGTATGTGAAATTGTCAATGTTAGCATAAACTGCTAAGAATCCATTATACGTATTGTAAATAGTACCGAAGAATTTTCTTTGAACCTCTGTGATTCCATCTACATCAAACTTCAGGTTATCCCATGGTTGTGCATTGGTAATCATATACCATCTCGTAGCATCCGGGCCATACTTATCCAAAGTCTCAAATGGATCTACTCCATTACCCAAACGTTTGGACATTTTCTGACCATTCTTGTCCAACACTAATCCATTCGATACCACATTTTTGTAGGCTACCCTATCAAAAACCATGGTAGCAATGGCATGTAAAGTATAAAACCAACCTCTCGTTTGGTCTACTCCCTCCGCAATGAAATCAGCAACACCAAAGTTTTTCTGCTCTATCAAGTCTTTATTCTCAAACGGATAATGATGCTGGGCAATTGGCATAGAACCAGAATCAAACCAAACATCAATTAAGTCTGCTTCGCGCTTCATTGGTTGCCCTGAATCTGACACTAATGTAACTCCATCCACATAGTTTTTATGTAAATCAAAAACATTGTAATTCTCATCAGTCATGTTTCCATCTTCAAATTTTGCCAAAGGATTCTCAGACATGAAACCAGCCTTAACTGCTTTTTCACATTCAGCTTTCAGTTGCGCTACTGATGAGATACAGGTTACCTCTTTACCATCTTCGGTTCTCCAAATAGGAATTGGAACACCCCAAAATCTAGATCTAGATAAGTTCCAATCATTGGCGTTTTCTAACCAGTTTCCAAATCTTCCTGTACCGGTAGATTCAGGTTTCCAATTGATGGTTTTATTCAATTCGTGCATTCTATCTTTCACCTTAGTGATTTTGATAAACCATGAATCCAATGGGTAGTATAAAATCGGCTTATCAGTTCTCCAACAATGTGGGTAACTGTGCTCGTATTTCTCAACTTTAAAAGCTCTATTCTCTTCTTTTAATTTGATGGCGATCTCCACATCAATAGATCTTTCTGGGGCAGCACCATCATCGTAGTATTCATTTTTGACATATTTACCCGCAAACTCTCCCATCTCTGGTCTAAATCTACCTTGTAAATCTACTAACGGCACCATATTATCATTACCATCATTTACTAACATCGGTGGTACACCTGCTGCTTTAGCAACTAATGCATCATCCGCTCCAAACGTAGGCGCAATGTGTACGATTCCTGTTCCATCTTCTGTGGTTACAAAATCACCACTGATTACTTGAAATGCTTTTTCTGGTGTTTCAGCAGGCAGTGTATAAGGCATCAATTGTTCATACTGAATGCCTACTAAATCTTTACCCACAAATTCCTTGACAATCTTGTAAGGAATCTTCTTTTTGTCGCTAGTGTAATCTGCTAATTTATTCTCATCATCTTCAGCAATGTATTTACCATTCAATTGTTTACCTACTAAGTTTTTTGCCAAAACAATTAGCATTTTCTCAAAGGTGTATTGATTGAAAGTTTCTACTAGAACGTATTCAATTTTTGGCCCTACACAAAGTGCAGTATTAGAAGGTAACGTCCATGGTGTAGTAGTCCATGCAGTAAGAAATGTTCCTTCTGGCAGGACATTATTTGGCTTAGTTCTAAATTGTGCTACAACCGTAGTATCTTTTACATCCTTATAACATCCTGGCTGATTGATTTCATGAGAAGAAAGTCCTGTACCTGCTTTTGGTGAATAAGGCTGAATAGTGTACCCTTTGTACATTAAGTCTTTGTTGTAAATCTCTCCCAATAACCACCAAACTGACTCGATATATTTGTTTTCATAAGTGATGTATGGATCTTCCATATCTACCCAATAACCCATTTGCTTAGTTAAATTGTTCCACACATCTGTGTAACGCATTACCGTTTTTCTGCAGGCTTTGTTGTATTCTTCAATAGAAATTTTAGTTCCGATATCCTCTTTGGTGATTCCTAATTCTTTCTCCACACTCAACTCTACAGGAAGACCGTGAGTATCCCAGCCGGCTTTTCGATTTACTTTGAAACCTTGTAGGGTTTTGTACCTACAAAATATGTCTTTGATAGTACGTCCCATAACGTGATGTATTCCAGGCAAGCCATTTGCACTTGGAGGCCCTTCAAAAAAGACAAAATCCTTTCCTTCCGGCTTTGAGTTAATACTCTCCTCGAATGTTTTTTCTGCTTCCCACTTTTCCAACACTTGCTTTGCCACTTCTGGCAAATTAAGTTGCTTATATTCAACGTATTTAGAACTCATCTTGATCACTTTTTTAAGGATTGCGAAAATACTTTAAAAATCTTAATTTGACAAGAGAAAGGGGATAGTTGAAAATTGAAAATGAAGGAATAGATAATTTGCTTAGTGTAAATGCACTGCTAAATCAGAGGTTGCAAAGGAGTATTCAAAGCTCTGCAACGAAATAAGACAAAGTCGAGTATGAAGTTATTTCGCAATAACAACGCGAGAGCTATGAAAAGATAATAAACCAGGAATACTATTTATCCCAAAGGTCAAGACTATCCAATGCTTTCTTAGCATCTGCTGAACCATCTTTGTGTGCTTTGTTGATCCAATAAGTAGCTAGTTCAAGATCTTTCTCTGTTCCTTCGCCATTGTAATACATTAAGCCAAGGTTTAATTCTGCTCCAGCATTATTTTGCAAAGCGCTTTTTTGATACCAAAACAAAGCCTCTTCTGGACTTGATTCCGTTCCAATACCGTGATATTTCATAAAGCCAACATTAAATTGAGACATAGCATAACCTTGATTGGCACTTTTAGTAAACCATTCTAATGCGGTTTTTTTGTTCATTTCTACAACTAACCCGGCATCATAAAATGAGCCTATAGCATGTTGACTTTTAGCATATCCCTTGTCAGCACTTTTCTTATACCATGAGTATGCTTTTTCTCTATCTTCTACTACCCCATAACCAAAGTCCAGCATCACCCCAGTATAATATTGAGCTGCTTTATGATCTTGCAGCGCTGCTTTTTCAAACCATTGAAATGCTAATTTATCATCTCTCTTTATAATATCACCCCAATAATATGCAAGCCCTAAATTAAACTGAGACTCTGCATATCCAAGTTCTGCACTTTTCTTAAACCAATGAAGCCCTTTCAAATGATCTTTCTCTACCCCATCACCGTCAAAATACATACTACCCAAGGCATATTGGGCAATCTCATTATCTTGTTCTGCACTTTTGGTGAACCACTCAATTGCTACATCTTTATTCACTTCAGTCTGCTTACCATTTTGATACATATAACCTAACCAAAACTGTTCTACTTTGTCACCCGCTTCTGCCGCTGTCTTAGTGCCTTCAAATGTTTTTTGAGCAAGGGTATTTGTCAATAAGACAAAACCCGTTATTAATGTTAAAAGTATTTTCATTTTGAATTTTTTGTAGTGTTTAAAAGTAAAAAAATCACCCGTTCACGGGTGGTAACATAGATTATTTCGCGAAAATTTCGCGAAAATTTCATCCAATCATTCATCAAACTTATAATTCGGATAACCGAACTTTTCTTCCATATATTCCTTTGAAGGAAGTGGAGGCATATCATCAATAGATACTTTTGGAGACCAATAACCATCTAAATCCAATGGCAGAATAAATTCGACAGGCACTTCAATGTCGTAATCAGCAGGAAGACCGTCCACTAGACCAGCATGCCATTTTTTTGCATTCCTAATGACTCTTTCCGCTTCGTATTGCAATGCTGGATGATTATTGCTAATTACGCAAATATTGGAGATTTCACCGTTCTTGGTAATTACCAACCTAACTAAAACAGTCCCATATGTCAGATCAATTAGTGCTTCTTCTGGATAACCAATATTTTGCTCAATGAATTTGAACAACTCCGCATTACTTACTATAGAATTTGAGTCTGGCCCATAATAAGGTGCAGCATTTTGACTTTTTGCCGAAAAAGAAACACATAAAAAAAGAGCAGCAAAAAACAGTCTCATAATATTAAAACCTCCCTCCCAAAACAGTACTTTTCTTCACAGAAGAAACATTACCATCAAGGTCAAAAATTTCAAAATAGATTACATAAACACCAATTGGTGCTTTTTCTCTATTGTTGTTAGTGCCATCCCAAGTAATTACGCCATCTGGAGAAAGCAACTCACTTTGGAGCAAGTACCTAACTAATCGCCCTTGTCTATCAAAAATGGTAATGTTGCCAACGTATCCTGGTCCATCTAATGCATAAGTGATGTTCAATACATCTTCGTAACCATCATTATCTGGAGAAAACACTTCTGGACTTGTACTTATCATGTCATCAGAAATGACATTTGGATAGTACTGAGAATTTTCTTTTCCTGGAGTTGCCCATCCTACGTTCTCTGCACCAGAATGCCAATTCGTCAAGTCTTGTGCTGAACGATTGTAATCAATTCTTTCAAGAGATACGCCATCATCATCTTTGATTAATGGGTAGTGCATATCACTGTCATATACTAAATAATCACTGATACTAGAATCTGGTAAAGCCAAGTACACGGTTCCTTCAGAATCATTGTAAGTTGGTAAAGAAGATAAATGAACAAATGACCCAACAACCGCATTCAAATAGTTCAACTTAATATTGGAAGAATCTTTGGTAATAACTGCAAAATCGCCTGGATTCAATAATCTGTGCGTTGTTATTTTTTTGAAATTATCAATGATTCCATCGTCAAAGTTGGCCAAGAAAAACCCATATAAATCAATGTACTTAGTTGAATTATTGTACACCTCCACGAAATCAGATCCTCCTGTAAATGGGTTGAATAAAACTTCATTGATAATTAAATCTCCTGCTTGCGCTTTGGCAGGTAAAACAACTTGTGCATTTCCATTGGTCAAGGTATTTCCAGAACAATCAGCCACACCATTTACCGTAACCGTATAAATAACTCCTGTATCCAATGCTGGAGTAGGAAATAAAGAAACGCAAGTCAAATCTGCCGAAATGGTGTAAAACCCAACATTCAATCCATTATTGATTGCAAAATAAGTAGTAGAAAACCCAACAGTGTCTAGACTTTCGCTAAAACACAATTCAATTTCCACAGCTGATAGAACTGTAGCGCCAATTAGTGCAGGTGCTGTAATATCCGGTGTAACATCATAAACGGAATTCTGAGTGCCTGGGGTACCTCCATTAGGATCATTTGATGCTATCCAATTACTAGCATTAGCACAAGGTAAAGTTGGATTAATCAACTCTAAGGAATAACCACCATCATCTTTTATAGGGTCTTGGTACCAAGCATCTGAGTAACTTACATTGTCAATCTCAAGGCTATTCTCATCTTTCAAAAATAAATTGTCTGATGCATTATTTAGCCCAGGAAAAGTAGGAACGAATATCACATTAGGGAAAATTGAGAAGTCCGTTACAAAGGCATCGTCCGCAATTGCAACAACCTCTCCCGGCATCAATAAATAAGAAGGAAAAACACCTGGTGATCCTCCATCTGAAATAGACCAGTTTTGAAGATCAAAAATCTTATTACTTACATTGATAACTTCAATATATTCTGCATTGGGCAAACCAATTTGAGGAGAAGGGTCAGCGAAAATTTCATTTATTAAGACATCACCTGCGACTGCTGCCACGGGCACAAAGTAAAGAAAATCGTGATCTGAGGAAGTCATTGCATTTCCTACACCATCTTCTATATTAGACACTGTCAATTGATTAGTAATACCCTGCGCAAATGGAGATCCAAAAGTCAACTCCACTAAGGCTGGATTTCCACCATTTACAACTGCAGAACTAGGGGATCCAATAGAGTTGTTTGCCACATAATTACTTGCTGTTTGAGCAGTGGCAACATCCACCGCTTCATCAAATAACACTTCCAAAGTAGTAGAAGAAGTTACCGTTACACTAATAACTGATGGTGCTTGTGTATCAGGCGCAACTGTAGCCGCATTAAAATTATCAAAGAAATGTTTATTTACCACAGAGGCTGCTGAAGATTGAATGATTAACAATCCAAAATGAGAAGCGGATGCTAAAGAAGCATCATTGACCGTTCCTCCTGCCACAAAACCACCAGATGGTGAAGAGCCTAAATCATCGTATTGCAATGTCCAATTGTCACTTAAGTCTCTAATCAATCTAATGTTAAATGGATTACTTGTAGAACTATTGATTAAGCCGTCTGCTCCATCTATCAACAAAGTGTTGGTTCCACTTACTCTTTTGTAAAAAGAAATTTCATCAGATGTTCCCCCTAAGCGAATAAAATAGCCATTGTTTACTGTAGACAAATCTGCTTGATCTGCCATGACATAAACATCTACATAATTTGATCCGGATGTACTAAACTGCAAATCAATGAAGAAGTCCCACTGAGCATTAGCACTTAATGTAGATGGTGTGCTTAAGTAATAAGTTCCTGCCACAGCGCTTTGTGATTGCAACTGCCCGGCATTAATAGTAAACAAAGACGCATCTCCATTCCAAGTTGGATTGGTTGTAAAATCACCATCTGCGAAGTCATCAGAGACTTGAGCTGAAGTGTTAAAAGATGCGATTATTATGAGTAGAATATATAAAAAACGTAGTTTCACGTGTCTAATAAATTTGAATTATGAATATAAATGTAGTACAATTGTGTCGAACAGAGGTAAAGTTAGGCATAATTTTATGTAACTATTCGGCAAACCAATCGTCTTAGTTAAAAACAAAACAATAGCATTGAGATTATTTATTCTTTTTTCATTTTTCTTTATTGGTCTAAATTGCTTTGCTGGCATATTCAAAGGAGTAGTCCTGGATGAGCAAAGCAACCCCATTCCTTTTGCTAGCGTATACGTAAAAAACTCAACCATAGGTACGTCTACAAATCTTAAAGGTGAGTTTAAAATTGATTTAGATAAAGGTGTTTATGATATTGTTTTCAGTTTTGTAGGCTATCAAACCCTAGAACAAAAAGTAGACATTACAAAATCTTCTATAACAGAAGTGAGTATCACGCTTAAAGAGGAACTAAATGCACTTGGAACACTTGAGGTGTATTCTGACAAAAAAGATAGAGCCAAAGAAATTATGGCTGAGGTTAGAAAAAAAAGGTCAGATTATAGTCGGGCAATAGACTATTACGTTTGCGACACTTATCTCAAAACTGCTTTGGATAAAAAAGTAAAACTAGACATTGACAGTATCCAGCCAAAAACTCAAGATTTGAGTTATGCACAAGATATCAATCAGTTTTTCAAGAAAGAAAACCTCAACTTAATAGAATCTGTTTCTAAGACTTATCACAAATCTCCTGGAAAATACCGAGAAGAGTTTATTGGATTTAATGACTATTCCGAAACAAAAGGAAGAGCAGGTGAATCTATCTCTATTGGTGTTAGTTATGGTGAAGAAGACATTGCACAAGTGGTTCAAGCCACGACTAATCCTAACATTTTGTACAATGATATTCTAAGTTGTGATTTCAACTTTTATCAGAATCAAATTGTTTTTCCAGAGTTAACTATTCAACCTTTATTATCTCCTCTTGCTGAAACGGCAGGACTTGCGTACCAGTTTAATTTAGAGGGATCGTTCTATGAAGACTCTGTATTGATCTATAAAATAATAGTTAAACCTACTTTTATAACCGATGCTGCCTTTAACGGGGTTATATATGTTGAGGACAGCACTTGGTTGGTCAGAACATTGGATTTGTCCATCAACTCACAGGCCATGCATTTCTGCAAGGAATTTCACATCATTCAGAATTACAACAAATTAGAAGGTGACATTGTCGTACCAGTACGAAGAGACATCAATTATGTCATAAAAGACGGAAGCAGTTTTATTTTAGGGAATACGCGTGTAGAGCACAGAAACTACATCGTCAATCAGCCAGAAGCTGAAACAAAATGGAATAATGAAGTCAAATCATTTGCCCCAGATGCTTATGAAAAACCTGCTTCTTTTTGGGCTGAAAATAGACTACTGCAATTGGAAGAGAAAGAATTGAAATTCATTCATGTTTGCGACAGTCTTTCTGATTATTTCTCCAGTGAAGAGTATCTTAACAAAACAGATAGCACGTTCAATAGACTAAGTATATGGACTCCTTTTGTGGGCTTTGGGAGAAGGAACAGTTTCAAGCGAACCGAATGGTACATCAGTGGATTGCTAGAACAGGTAAACCCACTGGGTATTGGAGGATATAGACATAAACTTCCGGCACGACTTGAGAAAGAATTTCAGAATAATTTTAAATTAGAAACGGACGGACATATTGATTATGGCTTTAGAAACAAGGACGTAAAAGGAAAATTGGGTGTGGGACTCACCTATGTGCCGAAAAAGTTTGTCAGAACCTTTGTTAGAGCAGGAGATTATTATGACCAAATAAACAACTACGCTTCTTTAGCGCAAGTTTTTAGCGGAAGTAACTACGTGAGAAATATTAATTTCAGCGTTGCACAAAGGATGGAAATAATCAATGGACTGTTTGCTGAATTGACTTTAAATTATTCTGACCAAAGACCGCTTACCAATGTCATTCCATCCAATTGGTCACAAGAATTGTTTGGCAATTTAAATATTGCAGTGGACTTTGAGAGATATATTAAAAGTGAGGTAGTGCTTGAAATGAAATATCGCATCAAGCAGAAGTACATGTATAAGGAAAATAAGAAAGTAATTTTAGCAAGTAATTATCCTGTTATTACTGCACTGTACAAAAAAGGTATTCCAGGATTATTTAACAGTGAAGTGAATTATGACTTTGTAGAATTAGGTGCATCGCATGAATGGAAACTAAAACGATTTGGACTTTCATCATGGAAAGTGAAGTATGGCACCTACCTCAACAAACAAAACCTTAGGGTGCTGGAACATAAATATTTTAGAGGATCCGATCAAATATTTTTCTCGAATCCTATCAGTTCGTTTCAATTATTAGGACCAACACTATCTACCGAGAATGACTATTTTCAAGCGAATTACATGCACCACTTTGAAGGAAGCATTATGAATAAGATTCCATTGATAAACAGGCTTAAATTACAATTAGCCGGTGGCGCAGGTATATTAATGATTGAAGATGATAGTTTTAGACACGCAGAGGTTTTCGTTGGCTTTGAAAGAGCTTTTAAATTATGGCAAGAATTGCTTAGAGTTGGTGTATATGCTGTGACTGCGGATGACACCATTGGCGAAGCAAATTTCACTGTAAAGGTTGGTTTAGCCTTTTACAGTCCATTTAGTAGAAAGTGGGATTATTGATTGACGGGCCACTTTACTTACCTATTCTAATACTTCCAAATGGTAAAATCATTTTGCAAGTTCACTGTTCTACTTGTAGGGGTTTGTCTTCCTTTTGTTAACTGTACTACTTTATCCTGCAAGTATGTTTGTAGTTCAGAAAGGATTACCCTTCCGTTACCATCTAAGTCTGCTGTTTTAGTCTGAATACCATTAATAAAAGCATAAGTAAAGACACCATTTTTCCACAAATCTCCTTCCATTGCAAACTCAGTTCCACCAGCAGCACTTATTACGTTGGTCCCGTTATTATTTCTTAAGTCATTGAACATCTCTTTTTGAATCTCAAAACTGTTTTGTAGGCCTAGTTCATTTCTCTTACTTTGAACTGTTTTATTTCCAAAACTCCTGAATGTTACGTCTCCGTCTTCTACAGCAGCCAGTTCTGCCAACTCCACTTCTTCCTTGTCAATTTCCCCAGAATGACATGCATCCAAGAAAAGAACTTTGTTTCTAATTGTTGTTTCACTTAAAAACTTCTCAAACATATTGTAAGGAATCGCTTTGTCTGTAGGGTTAGAAAAATCTGTATCATAAGTTGCTATGTAGTAATCATACTCTTCATCGAACACCCCGTGACCTGAAACCATGATTATCAATTGATCGTTGATGGCGGCTTTCTTGATGAATTTATTCATTTGATCAAAAATACTCCTATCAACTTCTTCATTTATTAAAGACAAGGTGTTTACTTTGCCAAAGGCTTGGTTTTCTTTTGAGAACAGATTGATTAAATCACTAGCATCTTTTGCTGCATACCGAAGATTCATTTGACTTTGCTCGAATTGAGCAGCTCCAATTGTAATTACATAGAGATTTGGCTTAACAAGTTTAGTTGGCTCATAAACTACCTCTATTCTTTCTTTAAGACTTTGCGCCCCGTTAGCGTTGGAGGCATAGACCTCTATAATATTTTTACCTGGAGATAAATAAATATCAAACTTATCTTTAACCAACAAGCTTTTCACTTTTAGATTATGTTTCTGAATGGATGGCACAACATTTACTACATAACATACTTGATCAATAAAATGATTTTTACTTTTCACCTCATACTCAAGGAGGTAATTGGGAGAGTTTACTACTTCATAAAAAGCAGCATTTAGCAACCTAACTGAGGGGACTTCTAAAATTGGTCCAGACTTGAAAGTGTTTACATCCAAACCAAGTTTTCTAATTCGCTTTTCATGCGCAACCTTCAAGATGTCTATATAGTTGGTATTAGCGATAGCAAGTTTCTCCAAAATGATATCAGGTCGATTGTAGTACAAATCAAATTGCTCAAAGAGATATACTTCGTCATTATAAACAAAATGTATGTTCTCGGCTACGCTTTTCTTATCTCCCATATAGTATCCATCTGGAGTAAAGAAAACAAACCCGAGATCTTCATAATCAGTTACGATAAGTTGGCCAATGAGTCCTTTCTCCAGACTAAAAAACTGTATTTCATCGTTCTTATTTCTTGAAACTAATAAGTGATCATTTAAAAATTTCACATCCCTAAACTCGATTGTAGCAGCGGATAAGTCAAATTTTAATGTTGCGTTTTGCCAATCCCACACTTTCAAACCCTTTCTTCCAGCAACAACCAATAAACTTCCATTTGGACTTAGTGCTATATCGTATATTTCGTCTTGATTAAAGGCTCCGTTCCTTACAAATTCTCCCGTCTCAGTTTTGAAGACTCGTACTTTACCATCAGCGCAACCAGTGAGCACATACTGGTCATCATTAGAAAATATAGCATCAAAAACTCTGTTTGTGTGTCCAAAATAATTGATCAGCACTTTTCTATTAGAAATGTCCCATAGTTTAGCAGTCTTATCCAATGAAGCGGTGAGTAAGTACTTACCATTATGACTCAAGGATATGTTTCTAATGTAATCATTGTGCCCTACTAAAGTGTCTAGTCTTTTTCTTTTGTCTAAGTCTATCAACTCCATATCAACGGCAGATGCCGCGGCTAATACTTTTTCACTTGGAATGTAAGCATACTCAATCAAGTTTTTTCTTGAAAGCATTTTCATGGTATACATCATTCGATCCTCCTCTTCATAATTCACTTTTTCCCGCACCGTTGTATCTTCTGGATTATCAAAGTTGATGGATGCCACTTTCCCCTTTTGCTTGATACTATTTATTGCAACTGTGCCATCATGACTAATACTTATAAATTGATCAGGACCTATACTTTCTACTCCATTTACCCTTTCATATTGTCTGGAATTGAACTTTTCAAAAGTTCCTTTTTCCATGTCAAAAACACCTATTTTACCTTTACTCCCAACTCCAAATATCAATTTATTTTGATGAACAGTCATGTCTTCTATAGAAGGTAATAGGTTTTTATTTTCCCGTAGTGAGTGCATATTACTAGTTTCCCAAAATAAAAAGTCATTGTATCCATATCCAAACAGTAACCCATCTAAATTAGTATTACAAATTGCCATAGTAGGCACATACTTAGGCGGTTCTGTGGAGTCAACTATCTTTTTGTTGGCTACATCAAAAACATAAATCAGTGCCTCTTGGTTTTTTCTGGCAAATAATTTTTCGGATTTCGAATCAAAACAAGCGCTTGCATTAGCTTGGTCAATGACCCAAGGCTCCGGTTCTGTTTGAGTCAAAACATCCCAAACCACAATATCATAAAAACCCGCTGCCACCAACCATTTATCATTATACGACAAATCGATTTCTACAATTTTACCTGAGGTATTTCTGCTAAGAACTTGATGATTGTCCCCATTTTTAACATCAACTTTTTCAACTTTATACTCACTTGCAACATAAAAAATGTCTTCTGCAGCATTGACATCAAACGAGACAATATCCTTTTCCATATTCACAACCGCTGTGGCATATCCCTTTGCAAAATCATACTTTTTAATTTGCTTATCTAATGAAAAATAAAATCCATCTCCCGATCTTGACATCTTTATGCACTTCACAGAGCCTTGTATGTATATATCTTTAATTACATATCCTTTTTTAACATCCCAAATTTTAAGTTCGTAAATACCTCCCGAAACAAGGTATTTCCTACCCTCTTTTTCATACGCTGCTATTGCACTAATGTTGTATTTATGGCTTTCTAGATTTTTAAGCACTTTATTGGTTTTGAAGTCCCAGATTTTTATGGTTAAATCTGATCCTGCAGTTGCATAAGCGTCCTTATCTGTCCAAAATGCAGCACATTGAATGCTTTTGCGATGTCCTTTATTTACTTGCGGAGATATCTGAGAAAACGAAGGACACGCCCACCCTATAAAAAACACCATCCAAAAGGTGAAAATTTTAATATTATTCATCACATTTCCATTAATAATTGAAAACTATAATTTTATCCCAATAATACAGACATCATCAATTTGCTCGTGAGTTCCTTGCCAAGTGACAAACTCATTCTTTAAAGCCAACTCCTGCTGATTCATAGGCAAATGTTGAATGGACAGCACAAATCTTTTGAAAGGTAAATATTTATACTTCTTGCCCTTTTCTCCTCCAAATTGATCCGCAAAACCATCAGTAAACGTGTAAACGCAATCGTCCTCCAATAATTTAATTACATTATTAGTAAAAGGTTTTCTCTCTGCATATTTACCAACTGGCTGCTTAGAAGCCTTGACTTCAAACAAATGCAGGGTGCCTTCATCATTACTCATCATCGGTTCAATATGTTCTCCATTAACCTCCATGGTCGGCAACTTTCTTACCACCCAAAGCGGATTATTTGCACCAGCATATTGCACTTCAATATAATCACCCACGGTTTCGTAGGAGCAAATAGCGATGTCCATTCCATCTTTGACTTCATCTTCTGACTGCTCAAAAGTTTCAATCACTAAATCAGTTACCTTATCTAATATTTTGGCTGGTGAGACTAGTCCAAACTCTTTAACCGATCTATCCAGTGCATTGGAACAAACTACACTCACCATAGCACCAGGCACACCGTGACCCGTACAATCCGCTGCCGCTA
>CAJYBK010000056.1 GCA_913064955.1 uncultured Flavobacteriales bacterium | reverse complement strand
GTTCCACGCAAATGTATTACGAAGGATTTTGCCGGCTTCAGAACCTTTGATTCAATGATTCGAGCCAAGGAGATATTTGGCGTTTCGGATTGTATTATTGTTTCCCAGGAATTTCATTTGCAACGAGCGCTATTTATTGCTAATGCTTTAGGTATTGATGCGTTGGGTTATCCAGCTAAAGGAGTGAGGTATAAGGGGGTGAATTTGCGAGAGTTTGGCGCAAAATTTAAAGCGGCTTTGGATTGTTATTTACTACCTACACAACCAAGGTTTTTAGGAAAGAAAGAATTGATAGAGTAGAATAGTCAAATTTACATCGTCAGATAGGTATTTGAGTCAATTCACACTTATTTCCTTATTTTTGTCTGAATAATTAGAAAGCAAAAATTATGGATATCAAAGAATTTGTAAAACTATGTAAGGAGGAAGATATTAAAGACGGAGATCATTCTGCGCTGTCTTGTATTCCTGAGGATGCTACCGATAAGGCAAAGTTATTGGTAAAAGCAGATGGAATAATTGCAGGTATTGACATTGCGCATAGTATTTTCAAGGAGTTTGATCCAGGTGTAATATTTGAACCATTAGTTAAGGATGGTGATTCGGTTAAATATGGTGATTTAGCGTTTTACGTTACTTGTAATTCAAGAGCATTGTTGGGAGCTGAAAGATTGGTGCTTAATGTAATGCAGCGTATGTCCGCCATTGCAACTAAAACCAATGAGTTTGTTACTGCAATAGGTGATTTGCCTACAAAAGTATTGGATACTAGAAAAACAACTCCCTTAATCAGGTTCTTGGAGAAAAAGGCCGTTTTGATTGGTGGAGGTGTAAACCATAGAATGGGATTGTACGATATGATTATGCTAAAAGACAATCACGTTGATTTTGCGGGAGGTGTCAAACAAGCTATTTTACAAACACAGAATTACTTAAAAGCCAAAAACAAAGATCTTAAAATTGAAGTAGAAACGAGAAACCTTCAAGAGGTTCAAGAAGTGCTAGAAATTGGAGGAGTACATAGAATAATGCTGGACAATTATTCGTACGAAGATTTGAGAACTGCTGTGAAGTTGATCAATGGCAAATATGAAACAGAGGCTTCCGGTGGAATTAACCTTTCTACAGTAAGACAATTTGCTGAGTGTGGAGTAGATTATGTTTCAGTAGGAGCACTGACTCATTCTGTTTATAATATGGACTTAAGTTTGAAAGCGGTCAAGTGAAAAAACAAATTGATCGCCTGAAAAAGTGGTTTTTTAAAACCAAGGGGGTAAAGACGGTTTTTCGCTGGAGTAAAAGAATTATTTTACCTGGTTTTGGAGGGATGTCACTTTACGGAGTGCTTAACTTTGTTATTGAGAGTTTCCAGAAAAGCGAATATAGCATGCGAAGTTCTGCTATTGCGTTCAAGTTTTTTTTAGCGCTTTTTCCAGGACTGTTATTTTTTGTTTCGTTGATTCCTTTTATACCTGTTGATAATTTTCAAGCTAATTTACTGTATGAAATTGATGCAATAACACCAGATAATATATATGGTGTAATAGAAGCGACAATAAATGATTTGATCAACACGAAGCATCATTTTGTATTAAGCATAGGTATTTTAATGACATTGTTTTATGCAAGTAATGGAATCAATACAATGCTTTCTGTTTTTAATAGCTCCCATCAGATTGATTTAAAAAGAAACCCGGTTAAGCAACGCTTATTGTCTTTGATTTTATTTGCTGGAATTAGTGTTTTCATTGTGGTGGCCTTGGTGGCTCTGACGTATGGAGAGTATTTTGTGAGACATGTAGATTATAAAAATTTAGGAGGGTTTCTTCAATTTGGATTTCAATTTCTTAAATGGGCAGTCATGATTGTCAGTTTGATGATAGCAATGGGAACATTATTTAACTTAGGAAATCCAGAAATAAAGTCTTACAAATGGGTTACTCCCGGAACATCTTTAGCTACTTTACTCATATTGGTAGTGTCTTATGCCATTTCCTACTTTTTTACAAATTTTGGTATGTATAATGAGTTGTATGGGTCTATTGGAACACTGATGATGGTGCTTATATGGTTGAATGCGGTATGTTACGTTGTTTTGATAGGTTTTGAACTGCATACCTTAAGTGATTTTCAATTAAAAAACCTGGAGGAGGAAAAAGCTATTGCTTCATAAACAAGAATTGAATATCTTTGGCAAGAACTTTGAAAGAGGTTAACTAAAAAAACAAAAAATGAAAAAATTAAAATTAGGTTTATTAACGCTGTTTATGGGGTTAGGTGTTTTGATGTCAGCACAGACTGAATCAGAATTATATCAATTAGGATTGAAATACAAAAAGGAAGTAGATAATGTTAAGATGCTTCAAGTCTTTAAGAAGTTGTATGATATCGATGCTAAGAATCAAGATTACCTTTCTAATTTGAGTTTTGCTTACAGTAAAGTTGGGTCAAACTTAGATGATGCTGAATTACAATTAAAATATTACGCTAAAGCAAAATCAATTGCAAGTGATTCCAAAGCAATTAAGGAAGGGCATGCATTTTCTCATTATGCTTATGCGTTGGCGCTAGCAAGGGAAAATGAAAATGCAAAAACTAAAACGAAAATCGCAAACGCAAAAGAGATCAAAGCTGAGTGTGATAAATCATTGGCATTAGACCCTAATTTAGGAGGTTCTTACCATGTATTAGGAAGATGGCACAGAACTTTTGCTGGATTCAGTAACATGGAAAAAGCGATGGTAAATACTTTCTTCGGAGGTACACCTAAAGGTGGTACTTACAAAGATGCATTAGCAATGTTTCAAAAAGCGATTGAATTAGAGCCATGGTATATGTTGCACGTATATGAGTTGGCAGTTACTTATCATGAAATGAAAAATGATGAGAATGCTATCAAGTATTTAGAAAAAGCAATGAAATTGCCACAGACTTATGATGATGCGAAAAAGTGTTATAAGGACTGTGAGAAATTATTAAAAGAGTTGAAAGGTTAAACTAACCATATTCATTAATCAAGTCAGGTATTTTATACCTGACTTTTTTTTATCCAAAAAATGCATACTTATTTTTTTGAAGGTATTCTAGAAGGAGTGATAGCCTTGAGTAAAGAGGAAAGTAATCATGCCATTAAGGTAATGAGAACCAAGCAAAATGAGTTGGTGAAAATTATCAATGGAAAAGGAACTGTTGCTGTTGGAGAAGTAATAGATGATCACCCAAAGATGTGTAAAATTGCTATTGCGAAAGTTCGAAAATCTCCTGAGCCAAGTGTGAAAATAACTATTGCTATTGCGCCAACAAAGGGTAAAGATCGTATTGAATTTTTTATAGAGAAAGCTACTGAGATTGGTGTTTTTGAAATTGTACCACTACTTTGCAAAAACAATGAACGAGACAAGGTGAATTTGGAAAGGTGGAAAAAGGTAGCACTTGCAGCAACTAAGCAATCTCAAAGAGCGTGGCTGCCCGTCATTAATGAACCAATGAAATTTTCTCAATTAATTTGCCAGGATAATTTGCCAGAAACAAAACTGATCGCTTATTGCGAAGATTTGCCTGAACAAAGTATGGATGACTTCGTTGGACAACCAGATGTCTTAGTATTGATTGGACCTGAAGGAGACTTCACAAAGGAAGAAGTAGCCATGGCCGAAAGCAAAGGTTTTGTAAGAGTTAATTTGGGCGTAAATAGATTGCGAACAGAAACCGCTGGTATTGTTGCTGTGGCAAAACTAAATCAATAAGTACCCATGCTTAAAAGCACTAAGGTGCATGCTTCTTCAAACTTAATATTATTAGATTTTAGTAATACATAGAAAACAGGGTTTTCCGTCCCAGGGTTAAAAATAACCCTTCTAGGCTTTAAGGCTATGATTTTGTCATAATAGCCAATTTGAAGTGTTTTATTAATGTACATAGTTACAGTGTCAACTTCCCATGTAGTATCCCATTCATTTAACATAATTTCATTGGCTACTTCTCCTTTTTTCACGCCAAAAGGTATGATTTCATGGCCTTTGCTTTTAAGCATATGTGCAGCTTTGTAGCTATATCTTGTTGGATTGTTGCTTGCTCCTATTATTAGTGTATTCATTTGGTGTGGTTTAAATTACTGCTTCATAAAATTTTAACTGTGTTTCTTTTTTTGTGGCGGCCCAAATCATAATAGAAGCGAGAATTGAGATAATAGCATAGCCTAGAAAAAAGTCTAGACCAATTAAAGAGTGGCTGGAAGTTTCAATTGCTGTATTCATATTGTGAAAAGAGAAGTATGCCAAGAATACAGCGGCTACAAAAATATCTGCCATACTCCATTTGCCAATTATATTTAGCAGCATAGAAAAAACTGGAATTCTCCTTATTTTGGGAATGTACACTAGCATTAATGTAAGTATGATTTTAAGAATTGGAAAAAAGATGGAAAAGCACAGTAACGCCCAACCTAGAGTGTAGTTTTTGTCCTTAAATAAAAGTTTAATAATTGCATCAACAGATTTGCTTTGAAAATAGTAATACATCTTTCCTTCAAAAACAACCGAGTGATCGTACTTATATCCATCTGCTAACCAAGATAAAGGGTGGTAAGTAGGAACATCAAGTTTGTAGCCCAAGTATTCTGATAAGCCTTCTATATATTCTGATCCTTTATTAATGTATTCATCTCCAGTTGCCGCCATTTCATCAAACTTGATAACAATTGGTATTTTCAAATCTTCATCATAAGCATGAATTTCTATCATTGGTGAATAAAGACCTAAATATAAAAGCACCATTGATACTGAAACAAGGCTAGCGCCCATAGCAAGTAGAATTGTCTTAGTGCCAGCGTAAAGAATTATAGTAACTAAAATTAGCCCCAAAATCATATATACAATATAGGCCGATAGATCTTTTGCCTCTTGGTAGTTTTGCTCTGCTTCAATTAATTTTTGCTCAGATTTTAATTTTTTATCCAACCATACTTTATCTTCCACACTTGAGATGACTTTTCCCGTTATGAGCATTACCCATTCATCTTGATTCAATAATCTATCCTTAAATGTGAGTACTTCAACATGTTCGTGCATGTTTTTGTTGTACTGCCTGCCTTTGTCAATGACGTCCTCTGCTATTACAAATGCCATGATTACAAATGCAATATTTATGAGTCCTATTATCCAAAGCTTTTTCACTCCCATCTTAACCAAAGGTTGATTTTGAAATGAATTTATAAAAAATAATAGGAATTCTCATAGATCAGATGGAAATTAACATAAAATGGCAGTTTGAAATAAGTTCTTCGGACATTTAACTTTCCAATTTTAAGGAGAAATTAATAAGTTTCTTTAATTGGTTTGATTAAATTTGTCCCCTATAAAAATTATTACAATGAGTACAGACAGATTTGAAGCACACGACTATTACAATATGGACGATTTGCTTACTGATGAACATAAGTTGATTAGAGATGCTGCAAGAGCATGGGTAAAGAAAGAAGTAAGTCCTATAATCGAAGATTATTATGAAAGAGCTGCTTTTCCAAGTCAAATTATTCCCGGATTAGGAGAGATTGGTGGTTTTGGACCATATATTCCTGTGGAATATGGTGGTGCTGGATTAGATCAAATATCTTATGGTTTAATCATGCAAGAATTAGAAAGATGCGATTCTGGCCTTAGATCTACAAGTTCTGTACAAAGTTCATTGGTAATGTATCCAATTTGGAAATTTGGAAACGAAGAACAAAGAATGAAATACCTTCCAAAATTAGCAACAGGTGAATTCATCGGTTGTTTTGGTTTAACTGAACCAGACCATGGAAGTAACCCAGGAGGAATGATAACCAACATCAAAGATATGGGAGATCATTACTTGTTGAATGGTGCTAAAATGTGGATTTCAAATGCTCCTTTTGCAGATGTTGCAGTAGTTTGGGCAAAGGATGAAACAGGAAGAATTAAAGGATTAGTAGTTGAGAGAGGTATGGAAGGTTTTGATACACCAGAAATGCATGGTAAGCATTCTTTGAGAGCCTCTGCTACAGGTGAATTGATATTCAACAATGTGAAAGTACCAAAGGAAAACTTATTGCCAGGTAAAGATGGTTTAGGAGCGCCTTTGATGTGCTTAGATAGTGCAAGATATGGAATAGCATGGGGTGCAATCGGAGCAGCCATGGATTGTTATGACTCTGCATTAAGATATTCAAAAGAAAGAATTCAGTTTGGTAAGCCAATCGCTAGTTTCCAATTGGTACAAAAGAAGTTAGCTGAAATGATTACTGAAATTACAAAAGCACAACTTTTAACTTTCAGATTAGGTCAGTTGAGAAATGAAGGAAAAGCAACTTCTGCTCAAATTTCTATGGCTAAAAGAAACAATGTAAACATGGCTTTGGAAATTGCAAGAGAGGCAAGACAAATACATGGTGCAATGGGGATTTCAAATGAATATTCTATTATGCGTCACATGGCAAACCTTGAAAGTGTAGTAACTTATGAAGGAACTCACGATATTCACCTGTTAATTACAGGATTGGACATAACAGGTATTGCTGCGTTCGAGTAGTAGAAAAATATACTTAATTAAAGGCGCCTCTCCAAAAAGAGGCGCTTTTTTTTTGTCCATAATATTGTATCTTAGATTTTTAAAAATATAATTATGTCACAAAAGCCAAGTACAGTTAAGGAATATTTAGCAGCATTGCCAGAGGAAAGAAAAGCTGCCTTCTCTGAATTAAGAAAAACAATACTAGACAATCTACCTAAAGGTTTTGAGGAGGGGATGAGTTATGGAATGATTGGCTATGTGGTGCCTCATTCTATCTATCCAGAGGGTTATCATTGTGATCCTAAATTACCGTTGCCTTTTGCTAGTATAGCCAATCAAAAGAACTTCATTGCTTTTTACCACATGGGCATTTATGCAAATAAAGAACTCTATGATTGGTTTGTTGCGGAATATCCAAAACACAGTAAGTTTAAATTGGACATGGGAAAATCTTGTGTGAGATT
This sequence comes from uncultured Flavobacteriales bacterium, assembly GCA_913064955.1. Lineage (GTDB taxonomy): Bacteria > Bacteroidota > Bacteroidia > Flavobacteriales_D > Parvicellaceae > Parvicella. Next base: position 9,546 of record CAJYBK010000056.1, on the reverse strand, counting down.
CAAAAAGGTGGACGATATACCATACGAACTTATCGCTCAAGTGATGCAGAAAATGACATTAGAGGATTGGGTCAACTTGTATGATAAAAACATTAAAAAATGAAAATGTATCTAATTTTTATAATGGCGGTTATTTCTTTAGGATGTGTTTCCAAGGAAACAGAAAAAACTAAAACGGAAAACAATTTGTTAAGTTCTGAGACCAAAGAAAATAAGTTGGACACTGTTCAAGAAAATACCTATCAATTATTCTCATTTGAAATAGGAGAAAACTTTGTGGCCATATCACCTTTACCCGGAAAAGTGAATCTTGCAGAGGACATAGCCAAAATAAAAGCAAATGGTGTAACTAATGTAGTTACGCTTGTCTCTAAAGAAGAATTAGAGAATAAAAATTTATCCATGTTTTTTGACGAAATGCAAAAGGCAGGCTTGGAAGTATATCATTCTCCAATTATAGATTTCGGATTGCCATCAGAAGGTCAAATGGATAGTATTATGGCGTACGTGCAGTCCTGTGTAGATAATAATAAAAACGTATTGATACACTGCATGGGAGGCTATGGAAGAAGTGGTACGGTTATGGGATGTTACGCGCATAAATACTTGAATGTGGATGATCCGATTAATTACGTGAGAGAAATTAGAGGAGAGGATGCTATAGAAACGGAAGAGCAAGAAGCATTTGTATTAAATTATTAGAATGAAATTTGTAGCAATAATACTATTCTGTTTTTTCGGTTTGAATGCGTTGAGTCAGAACTTGATTCAAAATGGAGGATTTGAAAAAATGTCATCTTGTCCAAAAACACTAGGTGACTTTAATCCAGTACATTGGCATTCGACATTGTATGGTCGTAAAACACCTGATTATTTTTCTAATTGCGGCTCAGCTGAAGATTTTAGTAATCCAACAAACTTCATTATTAATATGAACCCATTTAAGGGTAATTCATATATCGGACTAGTAGGCTATAATCCACTGAATGGCTACAGAGAATATGTATCTACACAATTAACTGATACCTTAGTGAAAGACGAGATGTATACATTTACGATTACACTCTCTCAGCCAGAATTAGCACTGTATTACATAAGTAATTTAGGGGTTATATTTTCGCCAGATAGTTTGGATGTCAGGCGTTTACCTAATACATTAATTTCGGAAGCGGATATTAATATTCAAATAGCAAAGGATTTTTTAAAATGTAGAGACTCATGGACAACCTATGAGGTCAGTTATAAAGCAGTTGGAGGCGAGTCGTACTTGCATCTGGGATGCTTTTTAACAGATGAAAAATTGCTTTACCGCACTTATCAAGATAGAATGGAGTTCTGCAAAAAGACAGGTTATAATGATGCTTACTACTTAATTGATGAGGTTTCTTTAATGCCAAAAGTAGATTCTTTATTGACTTCTGATGAGCAGATTCTATTATTAGAGCAATCGGGACCTGCTCAAACATTTGTTTTTGAGGACATAAAATTTGACTCAGGTGATTTTTCAAGTCAAGAGACAGAATTTGAGCAATTCACAGAATTGATAGTATTCCTAAAGGACAACCCTAATATGAAAGTGTTAATTGAAGGACATACAGATGATGTAGGTGAAGCAAGTGATAATCTGATTTTGTCAAATGAAAGAGCACTTTTTGTGAAATCTTTTTTTGAAAGTCAAAGTATAACAAATATAATTTTGGCTAAAGGATATGGCGAAGAAGTTCCGTCAAAACCTAACAACAGCAAGGAGAATAGGAGAAAAAATAGGCGGGTCGTGATTAAGGTTTTTTAAGTCTTTTAAAAGTTTTCAACAATTTTCGTAACCATTGTTAATAACTTGGCGTTATAGTCTCCACAAACAACAAACAAACGTCAAAATGTCTATTCAACAATCTAAATCAATCTTTGCGCTAGCATTATTTTTTTTCGGATTAACTGGGAACTTACTAGCCCAACCATCAGAAAAGTTAGTTTCAAGAGATCAGTACATCGAAATGTGGAAGGATGAAGCTATAAAGCAAATGGTGGAGCACAACATTCCTGCTAGTATTACACTTGCTCAAGGTATCTTGGAGTCTGCTAATGGGAATTCCGAATTGGCTAAGTATGCTAATAATCATTTTGGTATTAAGTGTCACAACTGGACAGGTGAGAAGATGTACAAAGATGATGATCATAAAGATGATTGCTTTAGAAAGTATCAGACAGCTCATGAATCGTTTAACGATCATTCTGCTTTTTTAAGTGGTAGAGATAGATATGCTTTTCTCTTTGATTATGAAATTACTGATTATAAAGCATGGGCAAAAGGGCTTAAGAAAGCAGGGTATGCCACTAATCCAAAATATCCAACCTTATTGATAGATCTAATTGAGAAGCATAATCTTGCTCAATACGATCAATTGCATGATGTAGCAACCTCTAAAAAGCCAGAAATTAATGCTGCAGAAAATACATCTAAGCCTGTGACGGTTGTTGTTACTTCTCTGATGGTAAATACGCATACCGTTAATGTTTCTGCAAATAAAGTGAAATTTGTAATCGTAAAAGAGGGTGATACTTTTTATAAAATTGCCAAGGAATTTGAAATCGGATTATGGCAATTGTACAAGTATAATGACTTGGCTAATGACGATATTTTGAAAATTGGCGATGTGATTTATTTACAACCTAAAAAAGGTAAATCGAAAACAGAGACTCATGTTGTAAAGAAAGGGGATACTATGCGTAACATTTCTCAGCAATATGGTGTTAAATTGAAAAAATTGTACAAGTTCAATGAATTACAGTTTGGAACTAATCTTGTTCCTGGAGAGACAATCAAATTAAAGTAAGAGTAAGTAATATATTAGGTAGCATTTAAGAAGTGGTGGTTGATTAGTGTGGTTTGTTTTTGTTTGTTTGTTGGAAAGCCCTGGTTGTTCGGGGCTTTCTCCTTTTCAATCTTTTGATAACGAGAACGTTGGTGAAACAGATGGTAACTGTCAAATAGGATTTAATAGTTTTTTATTACATTTGATAATAATCACTTAGTTATTTCTTATGAAAAAAATTATACTTGCTTTAGTAGCTTTAATTCCATTATCATTCTTCTCACAATTAACCACGCATAGTTGGGATTTTGATGGAGAAACAAGAGAGTATTTAATGTATATCCCTAGCATTTATGATGGGTCCACTCCAGTTCCTGTTGTTTTTTGCTTACATGGTTTAGGAGATAACATGAATAATTTTGCAAACATTGGGATGAATTATGTGGCTGATACTGCTAACTTCATTGTCATCACTCCCCAGGCATTGGTAGATAATTTAAGTGGCTCCACAGCATGGAATTCAGGTGCAAGCGCATTTGGTTATGTTTTGAATGGTTCGGTTGATGATATTGGCTTTTTAGGGGCTATAATTGATACCCTCAATACAAATTTAAACATAGATCTTCAAAGGGTTTATTCGTGTGGATTTTCGATGGGTGGTTTTATGACAAATCGATTGGCGTGTGAAATGAATGATCGAATTGCTGCAATAGCTTCAGTAGCAGGTACAATCGGTTCTGCAGTAACTTGTAACCCGGGAAGAGCAGTGCCTGCATGTCATTTTCATGGAACCGGAGATGCTACAGTCGCATACACGGGGAATCAATACGGTAATGATGCAGAAGACTTAGCAGCGTATTGGGCCGCTAACAATAATTGTGGTGGTACTCCTACAGTAACTGCTCTACCAGATTTAGCCAATGATAATTATTTAGTGACACACTACTTATATAGCGGATGTGATGATGGTGCGGATGTGGAACTTTATAAAGTTGACAGCGCAGCACATGAATGGTTAGCACCTCCTCCTGTAAATGATATTTTTTATACCACAGAGATTTGGAATTTCTTTCTACGTCATACTCATCCTGAAAACGTTAATGTGGAGGAATACAACAACCTTACATTTAGTGTCTATCCTAATCCTAGCGCAGGAGTCATTAGTTTAGGTTTGGAAAATATTAATAATGGAGACATTGCTGTATATAATGTGATCGGAGATTTGATTTATCATAAAGAGATTTCTTCCGAGACAGAAGTACTGGATCTTTCCAATTATGAAAATGGATGCTATTTTGTAGAAGTGTCCAGTGAAGGAAAAAGAAATATCCAGAAATTGATTTTGTCTAAGTAAAGCATGTCACTTAATCTATCCGATGTTTCGGAAACGCTATGGATTCCGCTTTTTGGAAAAGCTATTGAAACAAAAAGAAAAAATGGTTTAATCGAAGATGCTTTTGCCCTTGAAATAGCAGAAAAGGCATGTAGAATGGAGCCCTCGCTTAATAGGTGGTGGACATCTCTTTCTAGAGAAAGTCAGGGATTGATGATTTGGAGGAATAATGCCATTGACCAATATGTTTCTGATTATATAGCAAAGCATCCGGACGGGGTGGTGGTCAATTTGGGAGCGGGATTGTGCACTAGATTTCAAAGGTTCAACAATCAACAAATCAAATGGGTTGAAATAGACTTGCCTCCGGTGAAAGATGCGTGGCTTAATTTCAATTCAGAAACATCCGATCATTTCTTTTGGACAGATAATATTTTTCAAGAAGAATGGTTGAAAAAAATCAAAGCAATACGTTCAGAAAACGTTTTATTTATCGCTGAAGGATTGATGATGTATTTTTCGAAAGCACAAGTAAAGCAAATATTTGAAAATGTGAATAGACACTTGGGTGACTCCTATTTCATTTTAGAAGCATATTCTAAGTTTGCCTTAATGCGTCCTCATCCAGATGTATGGAAAACAGCAGCAAGGAAATTTAAAAACCCTTGGGGTATTGCAACTGGTAAAGATTTTGAAAGTTGGTTACCTTCAATCAAGCATGTTTCTGATAACTACTTTCTTAAAAATGAAAAAGCACTCCGAAGAGTGCCTTTTACCCATAAAATTGGTTCCAAAATTCCCATTATATCTAAAGCAGGGAAGATTGTATATTTACATATTACTTAACTAAAGTTACATGACCTATGTATTCGTGTGTTTTTCCTAATTGGTCTTGAACCTTCAGTTTCCAAACGTAAACATCTTGTTGAGACATTACACCTTTGTATGTTCCGTCCCATCCATTGCCAACTAATTGACTATTGTAAATTAATTCTCCCCATCTGTTAAATACTAGGAACTCATATGAGTCAGGAATAATTCCACTTATTATTGGTGCGAATTCATTGTTGATAGCGTCACCATCTGGAGTAAATGCATTTGGTACATAAACTAAGAACTCTTCTAGAATTTCAACAAAATCACATACTTGACCTGGACAGCCTTGGAGACTTACCGCATCTAAACAAACCTCATAAATTCCTGGGTCAGGGAAAGTGTAGTTGGGATTAATTTCATTGCTTGTATCATCAATACCTCCAACATCAAAAGTCCATGTGTAAGAGTTATTACCTGGTGTTAAATTTGTAAACAAAATAGTAGGTTCCAAAATGGTTGTTGGTTGTGGTCCAAATGTAAATGCTGGAACCGGATAATCATAAACACAAATGTAACTTGCTATAGTACTACTACTTTGGCAACCTTCGGGAGTGGTGATGTCTAAGGTTACGTCCCAACATCCTGGATTTGCAAAAGAATAACTGGTCAAGTCAGCATCTTGTGACGCTCCACCATCACCAAATGACCATAAGTAAGTTGAACCAACAGGTACATTGTCTGCAGTAAAGTTAACCTCCACCGGAGCACATCCATCTGTTACATCTGCTTGAAAAGAAATGTTAGGTACTGTATTGACAGTAATTGTTACAGAAGCAGTAGCGTCTGGTGTAGTACAGTTGTCAGAAACTGAAACTGTATAAGTTGTGGTAAAAGCAGGAGATACTGTCTGGTTTTGACCAGCACCTACTCCTTGATCCCAAGTGTAAGTATATGGGCCTCCGTTTCCTCCGCCTCCTATTGCAGTAATTTGTGCCGATTCACCTTCACAAATTGCTTGATCACTTAAAGCAATCACATTTAAAGGAGGGTTCAAGTCCACAGTTACACATGATGCAGGTGAAGGACATCCATTTGCATCGGTTGCTGTTACACAATAAGTTTGAGTAGCAACAGGGCTTACGTTAATGTTTTGAGTAACTCCGCCATTATCCCATGAATAGGTGTATCCTCCCACACCTCCATTGGCAGCAGATGTTAAATTGGCAGTTCCACCTACACAGATTGTAGTTGTTCCATTTGCCAATACATCAACAGGTGGTGGCCCTGCAATAACAACAGGAGCATCGGCAGCGCAACCATTTGCGTCTTCCGCATATACGGTGTAATTACCTGCACATAAGTTACTAAAGACGTTATTCGCACCATAGGTAACACCGTCTATACTAAAAGAAGTACCTCCAGTAGAATTAACTGTTACAGAACCTGTACAGTCGCCTCCACAAGTTTCATCTACTTCGACCACGTTATCAATTGTTACAGCAGCAGGTGCTCCAACCACAATTCCATTCGTGTCTAAAGTACATCCATTAGCATCTGTAATAAGTAAATCATAAGCACCAGCACAAAGATTCGTAACTAAAGGAACATTCCCACCAACAGCAGGTGTCCATGCGTAGTTGTATGTTCCTGCTCCAGTTCCTCCGGCAGGAATAGAATTCATCATACCATTACACTGTCCAAAACATGTTGCGTCTGTAATTCCTATTGTTACAGAAATAGGAGTTGGCTGGTTTATAATTACCTGAGAAGTAGAAGTACAGTTGTTTACATCTGTAACTAAAATGTCATAAGTTCCTGCGCATAGGTTTTGGAAAAGACCTGATGCACTTGATGTAGCGCCATTGTCAATGCTGTATTGGTAAGGAGTTGCTCCACCATTTGCAGTGATGTCTATTTCTCCAATACATTGATTTGAACAAAGCAAGTCTACTGTAGTAGTAGAATGTGTTAATGCGTCTGGTTCATTTAATACAATATTTCCTGTTACATTACATCCAAAGGCATCGGATACTACTATGTCGTAGTTTCCAGCACAAAGACTTGGGAATGTATTTGCGGCTTGAAAAGTTGCACCATTGTCAATACTAAACTGTGTACCACCTGTAGTGTTTATGGCAATGTCACCATCACAAGCCGCGTTACATGAAATATCATTTCCATTGATGGCGTCAATAGTTGGACCGCCTAGATCTGTAATGTTAATTACACCAGTCGCTTGGCAACCAATGTTGTCTTCTACTACAATATTGTAAGCTCCAGAACCTAGTGAAGCAAAAGCACCACCTGCTTGAGTTGTCGCTCCGTTGTCAATACTGTAAGTATAAGTAGGAATTCCGTTGCTTGCATTTAATGTAATGTCTCCGTCTGCATTTCCACAAGAAGATTGATTCACAACCTCCGTGTATTGAACATTTGAGAATTGGACAGTAACTATATCACTAGAAGAACAACCAGCTCCAGTAGTCTCTGTCCATGTAAGGTCATAACTTCCAGCAGCTGGAACTGTTACATTGGATGTAGCACTTGTTGCATTTGAAAAAGTAACTCCTGCAGGTCCGGACCAAGATCCTGTTCCATAAGACGGGTTGGCTGACAAAGCGTATGTTAATGAGCATTCAGTGTCGTCAGTTCCAGCATCTGCAATTGGTGTTGCTACAAATGGACCTCCTGTAATTGTTATTGGACAGCCATTAACATCAATTATGTCAAATGAATACATATCTCCATTTTGCAATCCTGAAATAGTTATCGTCCCATTGTGTGAAGCAGTAGTATTGTCAAAAGTTGCCGTTGCTGGCAGTAAATTAGACGCAGTATAATTAGAACCGTCCATTTCTGGAAGTCCACCTAATATAGTAAAGGTCGCTGTACCTGCATTACAATCTGTAGTTTCTGTAAAGGTAATTTCAGGTAAGTATTGTACAGCAAAAGGAGTTCCCATATCAAAACACCAGTCACCACCATTTATGGAAATAGCATAATAGCCATCCACGATACTATACATGGTAATTGGCACGTAATAAATAGTATTGTCAGTAAAAGCACCTGCGTAAGAAGGGCCGCCTAGAGTGTTTTGATCAGAAAAAACATCTCCAAATGAAGCAATACCTAGCAAGCATGGGTCATTAGGTAGACCGGTTGCAGGATCCCAAAGTGCATTTGGAGCTAGGTTAGTAGGAGGACATGTGTAAATTAAATACGCAACACCTGGGTCGTATGTAGCTCCGGCAATATTCTCATCTCCCGGAGGAGTATAATCGTTATTGGTTGACAGGTCAATTTGATCTCCAAAACATAACACGTAGTCTGTGTTACCATCACCAGATGCAACTCCTGTAAATGTTCCAGCCTCTGCAGTACATTGACAGCCCGAAGGCGCTGTTCCTGCTAAAGAATTTCCACATTGGGGATAGTTTGAAAAATAGTAACTTACCGTATAATTAGCGCCATCAGCTGGTATTCCAGGTATAGACCATAATTCCGGACTTGAGAATGGAGCATTAATAGTAGCAGTGTAGGTACCCGTCCCGTTGTCAACTTCTACAGTAAGAGTTCCTCCTGCAGGTGGGTTTGAAAAAGTTACATCACCATCTAATGTGAACGTGTTAGTTGCAGGATCACAAATTCCTTGAGAATAACTAAATCCTGTAATTGGTGAAGGTGAGACATCAGAAGCAGTCGTGATGGTACATGCAGGGTCTGCAGTAAAGTAGGCTGTAATGTCACAAGTTTGTCCGTCTTGTGGAAGATCTGTTATTGTATAATTGGTAGATGTTCCAAAAGGTGGATTAAAAGCCTGTTGAACTCCATAGCAATCTTGAATGATTAATTGCCCAGTTGTTGGAGGGTCTGTATAGGTTACAGTACCACCTATTTCATGAACTAAGAAGGGAGTATTGTCACAACTAATAAAGTTGGCAGTTAGTCCATCCATTGTGCAAGATGGTGAAAGAATTGTACAGTCAGTAGTACCGTCTGGATTTCCAGGAGCGTTGCCTGCAGATGCAGTAATGTTAGTGGCCGTTCCCGAGAAATTGGTAATCAATAATAAATAATAATCTCCAACAACAGCATTAGGGATGTCTACAACCTCTGTTGCTGCAGTACTAAAACTACAATCAACATCAAATCCTGAACCTGGTAAACAATTTCCTGTTGGTGAATTAAAAGGACCCCAACATATAAAGTCAATATCCACATTAGCACTATTGTTTAAGTTAATTTGGATGTTACCATTTGTTCCAATTTGTAAATAATACCATGCTGGGTTAGGTTGACTTCCAAGACAACCATAGTCAGCGGCACCTGATTCAATAGTGGTGTTGGTTGATGCTGGAAAAGTAGATCCTGTTGAGGTACAAAAAGGGTCAGCACCTGCACAAGAAGAACCTTGGGAAATCATGCTGTTGGAAAATCCAACGTATAATGCGAATAGTAAAACTATTTTAATAAATTTCATTGTAATAAGGTTTGATTATTTACCACCTGCAATTAATGCAGCTCTCTCAGAATTGGCTCTAGTTAAATAACTTTCCATTTGATCGTACCAACCACTTACTAGGG
>CAJYBK010000055.1 GCA_913064955.1 uncultured Flavobacteriales bacterium | reverse complement strand
TAAAAGATTTAGCATACCTTGCAAAGTAAAATGTCCGAAATAATTTACTCCCATTTGTAATTCCCATCCTTCTTTGGTCAGTTTACGCTTTGGTGTTTGAGCAATGGCAGCATTACATAGTAACGCATCTATCTGAGTTAAAGAATCTAACACTTCCTTGGCAGCTTGCTTTACTGAGTCTTGTTCTCCCAAATCCATTTTAATAGCCGTTACATCAAGCTTGTTTCCAAGTTCATGTTTAAGTTTAATTATTGTTTCCTCAGATTTTTGCGGATTACGATTTAACATCACTATTTTTGCATTCTTTGACAATAGTATTTTTGCTGCTTCATATCCAGTACCGCTAGTTGTTCCCGTGATTACATATGTTTTCCCTTCAAGGTTTCCTATTCTATCAGGTGTCCATCCTTTTTCACCAAATTGATTATTCATAATTACTAATTTTAAATATTTAAGACAAAGGTAATTGTGCTCAGGACTATACTTCTTATACACATTTTCGTTTGATGTATACTTTTTGGTTATATGCAATTAAAACCTAAAATCCTATCCTTAATCCGTTTCAAAATAAGTTCATAATGCTGCATTACATAGGAATTTGAGGCTTTTTTTTGTTTTCTAGCACATGTCCAGATTTCACCGAAAGATGGACAAGACCACAAATACATGTTCATTATAATTAAATCAAAGATCTACTCCACTTTATCAAAAATAATAAAAGCACTCGTGTCCGGGCCTTCATACCAATTCTTTGGAGATATCCAAAATCTATCTCCCCAACTCCAAGATAAATCATAAGGCTTTAATTTTCCATCCGTGAGCATCTCAAATTCATATTCATCTTTTAGGATTTGTAATAAATCTGCTTTAGAGAATTCTAATGTTTCAGGAACAGCATGAGGGAAACTGTGATAATGTTCAAAGGGACTATCGTAATCAATGGATCTAAATTCATAATGAACCAAGGAATACTTTCCATGAGCAATGGGTAAATTGTGACGATAAGCTCTTAGTAAATCTACTAAATCTTGGTCAAATGAATTCCTGATATAAACTTCCGATAAATACAATCCTGTTTGTTCAAGATATTCAATCATCAAAGTATCTTTCTCTAATTTCAATTCTAAATTAGTGTCCCATTCTGCTTTAGACCAAATCGAATTAATTCCCTTTAAATCAACCTTATTATCTACTATTTTCAATTTATTGAAAGACCTAATATGAGTTGGAAATACATATTCAAAAACTGAATCATTGGCAAACTCTATGTCTTTTACGGGATATGAAGTGGGGCACAAATGAACACATTTTAGTATTCCATTTACAGGCTTAACCTCACTCGTTTCATACTCCACCATCATACTATTGTCCTTTTTATTTACATCTAAAGACTGCTTTGCTGGAATAGTATCAATTCTTACCAAAGACCATTGACCTTTGATATCTTCTGAAGTTAATTCACGGACTTCGATAGGCTTTTTGTTTGAGCCCTCACAACCAATAAGACCTGAAACAACAATTAATAATGAAATAAAAAATACATTTTTAGACTTTTGCATAGCGAAATATAATCATTTTTCAATAAGTTTTTCTCTAGTCTGTTGTAGTAATATCAAACTTTAAAACAATTAAAATAGAAAAACTTACCAACTTAATAGTATTACTATTATATTTGCGCAAAAGACAATAAAAATGAGTTTAATATGATGACTTTTGACAGCAAAATAACGATTCAAGTCAATGAAAATGTTTACATCAAATCTCCCGATACTTCGGAATTAGGAAGAAAAATTGTAAAAGGAAGCATTGAACTAATTGATGAAATAGGATTTGAGGATTTCAACTTCAAAAAACTAGCTATCCATATTTCTTCTACTGAGGCATCTATTTATCGCTACTTCGAAAGTAAACACTCTTTACTATCCTACCTGGTACTTTGGTATTGGGGATGGCAACAATATAGAATGACATTGCGCATAACAAATATAGAAGATCCTTTAGAAAGATTAAAAAGGGCAATAATGGTGCTTACAGAACAAATTGAAGAAGACTCCACCTTCTCTCAAATCAATGAAGTTTTATTGAACAAAATTGTAATCGCAGAATCTTCTAAAATTTTCTTAAATAAGAAAGTGGACCAAGACAATGATTCAGGTTTTTTTCTACCTTACAAAGAATTGGTTCAAGTGGTTTCAGATATTATTTTAGAAATAAACGCGAACTTTAAATATCCTCATATGTTAGTTACTACAATAATAGAAGGATCTCATCACCAAAGATACTTTGCAGAGCACCTTCCAAGACTTACAAATGTTGTAGAAGGAGAAGATGCTATCACAAGTTTTTATCAAGAAATGGTTACAAAAATAATTGCAAACAAATAAAAGAATGGAAAGTAAATTATCACCTATGCAGCGGTTTTGGCTACTTTTAAAACCGGACAAAAAGGAAATCAGAAACGTATATGTTTATGCGGTTTTTTTAGGTCTAGTAAACTTGTCTCTTCCTATTGGGATTCAATCAATCATTAATATAATTCAAGGTGGTCAAATCTCCACTTCTTGGATTGTCTTGGTTGTATTTGTTATGGCCGGTGTTGCCTTCTCGGGTATACTTCAAATTTACCAGTTAAGAATAACGGAGAATTTACAACAAAAAATATTTACCAGAGCGGCTTTTGAGTTTACCTATAGAATTCCTAAAATAAAACTTGAGGCACTTTACAAACATTACGCTCCGGAACTAATGAACAGGTTCTTTGATGTTGTTTCTATTCAAAAAGGACTTTCTAAAATTCTTATTGACTTTTCTACCGCTTCTATTCAGGCAGTATTTGGATTATTGCTATTGTCATTATATCACCCATTCTTCATCATATTTAGTTTGGTTTTGATTCTTCTAGTGTATGCTATATTTAAATTAACGAGCAAGAAAGGACTTTCCACAAGTCTTCAAGAGTCTAAGAGTAAGTACACATTAGTGCATTGGCTGCAAGAACTTGCCAGAACCAGTGTAAGTTTCAAGTTGGCAGGTCATACAGAACTACCACTGCAAAGAACCAACAATGAAACGAATAAATATTTAAAATACAGAGAAAGCCACTTTAAAGTACTGCTAACTCAGTACAGTTTGATGATTGTCTTCAAAGTAATAGTAGCAGCGGGACTTTTGATAGTAGGTAGTGTTTTGGTGATGGACCAAAAAATGAACATTGGTCAATTCGTTGCTGCAGAAATTATCATTCTTTTAGTAATGGGAGCAGTTGAAAAACTAATCCTTAGTCTTGAGAATATTTATGACGTACTTACTTCCCTTGAAAAAGTAGGGCAAGTTACCGACTTGCCATTAGAAAGAAACTCAGGAATGGACATCACAAAAGAGGACATAAACAAGGGACTTAAAGTGGAACTTTGTAATGTCACTTTCAATTATCCTGAACAGAAAATACCAGTTCTAAATGACATCTGCCTGACCATTGAACCCAACGAAAACATTATTTTAATGGGCGATAGTGACTCAGGAAAGACAACTCTACTCTATCTCTTGGCAAGTTTGTACAAAATAAAATCTGGAAATATACTCTTCAATGAAATTCCAATGGGGAATTTAAATCCACATGACCTAAGATCTATTATTGGCGATTGTTTGATGGATGAATTATTATTTGAAGGAACCATTATCGATAACATCACTATGGGAAGAGAGAAAGCCACATTTGAAAATGCACAATGGGCAGTAGAAAATCTAGGACTAAAAGATTTTATTAAATCCTTGCCTCAAGGTTATGACACGTACATTCACCCTCAAGGAAGACAATTTTCAAAGGGAATTGTGGACAAATTAATTTTAGCAAGAAGTATTGCTGACAAACCTAAACTTTTGCTTATCAAGGATGCATTTTCATCTCTTGTAGGAGAAGAAAGGATGGAAATTTTTGACTTCCTTGCCGACCGTTCAAATAATTGGACAATGGTAGTTTCTTCTAAAGACAAGAACATCATCGACAAAATGGACAGAGCGATCTACATTGAAAACGGTTTTATTAAAAACATTAACGACTAATTATGCTAAACATTTCAAAATCAAGCGTATCTAAAATTGTCGCTTCCAAAAAGTACAGCGCTTTAGAGAGCGTTGAAAGCAAAATATCTAGTAAAGTATTAAGAAGGCTAATCTATTGCGTTCTTATTTTACTTCTGGTTGTAATGTTCATTCCATGGACACAGAATATTAGATCTACTGGAACCATCACAACACTAAAACCTGGACAAAAACCACAGAGTTTAAACTCCGTTATAGGAGGACAAATCAGTGAGTGGTACGTACAAGAAGGAGACTTTGTAAAAAAGGGAGATACCATATTGAAAATCACAGAGGTGAAAGACGCCTACTTTGATGATGAGTTATTACCTAGAACAGGGAATCAGGTAGACTTCAAAAAAAGTTCATTGATTAATTACGACAACAAAGTTCAAACCCAGGAGGATTTGATCGTTGCTTTAACTTCTCAACGAGACTTGAAAATAAGTCAATCAAAAATAAAACTAGAGCAAACCACGCTGAAATTGCAAAATGATAGTATGTCTTTAGCTGCGGCTGAAGTCAATCTGCAAACTGCCAAAAATCAATACCTAAGGATGGACAGTTTGTATACCATTGGGCTAAAATCGTTAACCGACCTAGAGGCGAAAAACCTTAAATTTCAAGAATCAAAAGCATACGAAGTTGAAGCAAGAAACAAATGGCTTAACACCAAGAATGAGATGATCAATCTTCAGTTAGAAATCTCTTCTGTATCTATCAAGTATCAGCAAGATTACAATAAGGTGCTGTCAGATAAATACGCTACGATCTCTGCTAAACTTGATATTGAAACAGAGTTGAGTAAACTACAGAATCAATACAGTAATTATGAATACAGGTCTGGTCTGTACTTCATCACTGCTCCACAAGACGGATTCATAACCAAAACAACATCAAGTGGAATTGGCGAAATAATAAAAGAAGGGGAGCAGATTCTAACATTAATGCCTCAAGACTATCAGTTGGCAACAGAAATTTACATTGAACCAATTGATTTACCTCTAATTAACATTGGCGAAAAAGTAAGACTTCAATTTGATGGTTGGCCAGCAATTGTTTTCTCTGGATGGCCAAATGCTAGTTATGGAACCTATGGTGGTAAGATATATGCTATAGATAAATATATCAGCGCGAATGGAAAATACAGGGTATTGGTTTCTCCAGATGAGAATGACCATCCTTGGCCTGAAGCACTTCGTTTTGGATCTGGTACTTCTTCTATGATTTTATTAAACGATGTTCCTATCTGGTACGAAATGTGGCGTAAGATTAATGGGTTCCCTCCTGAGTTTTATACTTCCAAAGAAACAACCTCAAAATCTGACAAAAAATGATTTATTCTAAAAGTTATATCATTGGGTTTTGTTTGCTTTTCTTTTCAAACTGGATCTCAGCTCAAACGGAAAAGGTATTCCAATATGAGGAGTATATAGAAATTGTTCAATCACATCACCCAATTGTCTTTCAAGCGTTTTTAAAGACACAAAAAGGTGAGGCATACATCACCAAAGCGAGAGGTGGTTTTGATCCTAAATTATATGGTAATGCTAACCAAAAGTACTATGACGATAAACAATACTATAGCCATCTCAATGCTGGGCTGAAAGTGCCTACCTGGTTTGGATTGGAGTTTAGTGGTGGTTACTCCAATAACGATGGTAACTTTCTTAACCCAGAAATAAACACACCAGACTTAGGGCTATGGAATTTAGGTGTATCTGTTAACCTTGGAAATGGACTTTTTATTGACCAAAGAAGGGCGGAACTTAAACAAGCAGATATTTACTTCAGCAGTTCAGAAATGGAACAAAAACTCATGGTTAATCAATTGGTTTATGATGCATCGGTAGCTTATTTCGATTGGCAAAAAGCTTATTATAAAGTAAAAACTTATAGCACCGCCAAAGCTGCTGCACTTTACAGACTTGAGAATGTTGTGAATAGTATAAGACTTGGTGACTTACCACAAATAGACTCACTTAAGGCAAAAATACAACTACAGGATAGAGAGTTAAATTTGGAGCAAGCGCAAATGGAATTAACAGTAAAAAAATTGAACCTAGAAACATTCTTATGGCAAGAAGGATTTTTACCCTTGGAAATGGACAGTACCATGCGTCCAAGCGAGCTTATAACCATTGATAATTCTACTCCTACTCCTTTGAATTTTGATCAACTGGTTGAGAATCATCCAGATTTTGTGATGGCTCAAAACAACATTGCCATTTCTAAAATAGATTTCAGATTGAAAAAAGAGCAATTAAAACCTGACCTAAGTATTAAGTATAACGCATTGACATCTCATGCGGATCCGCAGAATTACAATGTAGAAAACTACAATTGGGGAGCATCACTATCCTATCCCATTTTTACAAGGAAAGAAAGAGGCAATATGAAAATTGCTCAATTTGAATTACAAGAAAGAGAATCCAAACTTCAAGACAAAAGAGCTGTCATCAATTACAAAATACAAGCAGCCTATGAAATGATGGTGAGCACTAAAGACCAGGTTGGTATTGCTGAAGAGGTAAAAAGTAATTACGAACTATTACTTCAAGCAGAAGAAAGTCTTTTTAATATTGGAGAGAGTTCCTTATTCCTTGTTAACACGCGTGACCTATCCAGAATTGACGCAAGTATAAAATGGATAGAAATTTACAACGCTTTTAGGATTTCTCAAGCAATGTATGATTACCAAATTATGAAATTCACTCCATAAATACGTTTTCCTACAAATTTCACTGAACTCTTTATTACTTTTACAATACACGCTTATATCAGAACATGAAAACCTTTCTTACTATTGCCGTCATACTAAGTTTATTAATGTATTCTTCCTGTAATAAAGGAAGTAATAACGATGACGACTCCTGCAATGGAGAAAGTACCAGACGTGCAGTAAAAATTTGCATAGACGCTGAAGCAGATTTAATCAATTTAAATCCAATAGATATCAATGTGAAAGAATTTGGAGAGTTGAACGCAGAAGAAGTTGATAAGGAAGACGAAAGACAACCTCTAGAAAAGAATGTTTATAGAATAACTGCAGTAGTGCACAAACTTAGTCATCATAGAGATGGTGATTGGAAAGTAAAACTAACTGACGGAGACGATAGGTTTGTAAATTGTGAAAATCCAAATCCTAATTGCGAATATGCAATGAATTCCATCTTTCATAATAACTACCTAGTGGTAAGGGATTGGATTAATGAAAACAAGGATGACCTAGAGGGAAAAACAGTTACTATTACTGGTATTGGATTTATAGACATTGATCATAAATACCCTAGGAATGCTGCAGAAAACGAAATGGAATTACACCCAATTCTAACCATCTCTTTTTAAGAATAGCAGTCCTACTCCTCTACCCTAGTACAATCTATATCATCTACAGATTTTCTTAGCGCTCTCAACAAATGCAATGTCTGCGTATGCGCTTGTACCTTGCCATGACGACTAGTAAAAAAGACACTTAGCAATAGGATTATGACAATAGGAATGAGTATTAGAAAAGACTTATCATTACTGGTCTGCCATTTTACCAATGCATACATACTTCCAAAAAAACCAGCAACAGCTAGTGAAATGTAAAAAAACATAAACATGGTCCAGATAGATTCTTTAGGACCTATAACTCCTCGAATAAGTGTTCTTTCCTTTTCCTGATCAAACGTGAGACTTAACATCGGTGACCAATAATGCTGATCTCTTGGTGGAACCGTTATTTTGATAAACCTATCATAAGCGTTATAAATCAAACTCTCATCCGCCTTTACCGCATTCAAGATAATATCTTTGATCTCGTCCTTAGGAACAGGAGATTCTAATTTAAACCGAGGTCTTATTCTACCTGCAGTTGTTTCATCTAGTTTGTTAAAAGGCATAGCAAAAGTTTAAATAAATATAGGAATTATTTTCAAATTTTCATTTATCACCTTCAATTGCTAGAATAAAAAGGTATTTTTGAACTTATTCAACAACTAATAAAAAGTTCTCCCTTATGCCTTTAGATATTCAAAGCGGTAAAGACCTTGAATTTCATTCGATTTGCGCCATTCTTTCTTCTTATTGCAAATCAGAAAAAGCTAAAGAAAACGCACTTAAAATTAACTTCTTTGACTCTGTGGAAACACTTGAAAAAGAGTTAAGTCTACTCCAAGAAATTAAAATCATTCACGATGACGAAAAAATTAGTTTTCCTCATCCTAGTTCGGAAGACATTGACCATGCCTTAAAAATTTTAAGAATTGAAAATGGTGTTTTGATACTTCATGAGTTAATCAAAGTCTATAACCTATGCCTTGGCACAAAACAACTCATTGATTTCACAACAAAGTATAAGAATGAATCTCCATTGATTTTTGAAGCATGTGCCCACATTGACAAAATAGATCATGTACTCTTAATGATCAGAAGTGTTCTTGATGAGAAAAAACTCATCATCAAAGACGATGCTACTCCTTTACTAAAACAAGTTAGAGAATCACAAAGACAGAACTGGGTAAACATCAATAGGAACTTCGAAAAAGCTCTGAAACGTTGTAAACAAGATGATATTTTGGGAGATGTAGAAGAGACTTTTCTGGATGAAAGAAGATTACTCTCTGTATTCTCCCAATACAAAAAACAAGTTAATGGTAAAGTACGTGGCGTAAGCGCTAAAGGAACTTTCACCTATATAGAACCAGGAGACAACGTTCCACTGAATAAGTCTCAGGAAAGATTGAGACTGGAAGAAAAAAATGAAGTATTCCGAATCCTCGAAGAATTAACACTCAAACTAAGAGGAGAAAAAAGCAACCTTAATGCTTTCCAAAGACTTCTAGTAAGATTTGATTTGTTAAGTGCTAAAGTATTATTTGGCAATAGTTATGGCGGTATTAAACCAAAAGTAAATAGTGAAAAGAAAATGTATTGGCAAAACGCCAAACATCCTTTGCTCTACTTAAAAAACAATGAAGTTAATTTACCTACAATTGGCCAAAACATTGAGTTAGACCCGGAACATCGATTTTTAGTAATATCAGGACCAAATGCGGGTGGAAAGTCAATTACACTTAAGACAGTTGGTTTACTTCAAATCATGCTGCAATGTGGCTTATTCATTCCTATAGATGATGTGAGTGAGTGTTGTTGGTTTGATAAAGTACTTTCAGACATTGGTGATAATCAATCGATAGAAAATCAATTGAGCACCTATAGTTATCGGTTGAATAGAATGCAGCATTTTCTTACAAATGCTGACAAGAAAACCCTGCTATTATTGGATGAATTTGGAAGTGGTTCAGACCCAGAATTAGGGGGAGCAATGGCTGAAGTTTTTTACGAGGAATTGTATCAATTAGATCTTTTTGCAGTCATTACTACTCATTACACCAATATAAAGATTCTTACCTCTACATTGCCTGCTGCAACAAACGCTTGTATGCTTTTTGACACGAAAAAATTAGAGCCATTGTATCAATTGTCGATTGGTCAACCGGGTTCATCGTTTACTTTTGAAGTGGCGCAATACAATGGCATTTCTACCGAATTAATTGAAAAAGCAAAACTAAAAGTTTCCGAAAATAAACTCAAGATTGATGAACTGACGGTTTCTTTACAACAAGAAAAATCAAGATTGAATAAAATAAATTCTGAGCAATATAAATCTAAGGCCAAAGCCAATAAAACTGTACATGAATTTGAGTCTAAATTAGACAAATTAACAGAAAAGGCAGAAAAGCAAACCTTATTTTTTGAGCAACAAAACAAGTTCATTAATACGGGTAGAAAGATATACGAACTCATTAAAAAGCACAAGCATCATAAAACCAACAAGGTGCTTAATGAGGAAATCAAGAAGTTTGTATTGATTGAAAAAACTAAAGTTCTAGAAACAGAAAAACCGGTAGTCTTTGATAAGAAGTTAAAATTACCAGAGTTGCCCAAAGTCAAAAAAACTCCTGACCAATTGGAGAAAATAGAAGAGGTAAAAAAGGAAGAAGCCATTAAAAAAGTGCCTAAAAAAATGAAAGTTGGTGATAGCATCAAACTTAAAAACCATTCTAGCAAAGGCATTATTAAAGAAATAAAAGGAGACAAATTAATGGTTATGGTTGGTAATTTCATGGTTACCACTACTTTAAATGAAAACGATAGTGAAACTGAAAGTCTAAAAATCAATAAAGTACTAAACAAGGAAAACAAGAAGTTAAAATTGTCTGAAAAAACCAAGATCTCTGAGGAAATAGAATCAGAGGAAGTCGATATTAAATTGGACTCATCAGACGTTCCCGAAGTCCAGAAGGCTCCAGAACCAAAAGAGAAAAAAGCGGAAATACTTCAGAAAAAAGTTATAAAAACAGTTCCAAAAAAACTCGAAGTTGGAGATATAGTCAAATTAAAAAACCAATCCAGCAAAGGAATTATTCAAGAAATAAAAGGATCCAGAATATTGGTTTTAGTAGGAAACTTTATGATTACAACAAAGGCTAGCGAAATTGAAAATTAGTTACGTTACCATTCACTTCGTTTCAAGATTTTGAACTAATTTTGATATTATAATATACTATTCATTCTAAACAAGTCATTTTATGTCATTATTCCCTAAAAAAGGTAAAAGCAAAGAGGAGATAGCTCAACTCATTAGAGCAAAAAAATCAACAGATTACAATTGGAGAAATGGCAAACTATTCTGCTCTGTTTATGATGGTGGAGATGAAATTCAAGAAGTTGTCAAAGATGCTTACATGCTTTTTTTAAGTGAAAACCCAGTTGACCCTACGCTATTCCCAAGTTTACGTGACATGGAAACAGAAGTTGTTCAGATGTCAGCTGAGATGCTTCAAGGCGAAGAGGCAGTTGGAACGCTGACAACTGGGGGAACAGAAAGTATATTATTGGCTGTCAAAACAGCAAAAAACCGAGCCAAATTATTACATCCAGAAATTACCCAGCCAGAAATTATTCTGCCTTATACGGTTCATTCTGCCTTTTTCAAGGCTTGTGATTATTTTGATATAAAACCAATCATAACAGGTTTAACTGAAGAATATAAGGCAGATCCAGAAGCAATTCAAAAGGCTATTACACCAAATACTATAATGATAGCTGCTTCTGCTCCATCATACGTTTTTGGCGTAGTTGACCCTATAGCAGAAATAGGAAAAATAGCCGAAGCACACGATCTGCCCTTTCACGTAGACGCATGCATTGGTGGAATTGTCTTATCTTTCAATAGAATTGGCAACTTGCCTGAAACTCCAAGTTTTGATTTCTCTAATAATGGTGTAACCTCTATTTCTATGGACTGGCACAAATACGGCTACGCAGCCAAAGGTTGTTCTGTTCTGATGCATGTGAACCGAGACTATAGAAAATTTCAATTTTTTGTTTGTACTGAATGGACAGGCTATACACTCGTTAACCCTACAATTCTAAGCACCAAATCCGGTGGACCAATAGCGGGATGTTGGGCTGCCATACAATATTTAGGTATGGATGGTTATGTTCAGTTGTCCAAAGATCAAATGGCCACAACGAAAAAGATAATTAAAGGAATTAACGCCATAGAAGATTTATACGTTATGGGAAAACCCGAAGTATCACTTCTCTCTTTTACAAGCGACAGCATCAGTGTATATGACCTGATGGACGCCATGGTAGACAGAGGTTGGTTTTTACAATTTCAATTATCGAGTGACTATTCAAAGGCTAATTTGCACATGACCATTGCCAAAGCGCATAAAGAAACTGCTGATCAATTCTTGCTGGATTTAGCAGAAGCCGTGAAACAGGTTCAAAAGAAAAGTTTGTTGAAAAAAGTTGGATCTAAAGCTACTGTAAAAACAGCTGTTGCATTAGCCAATAACCTTTCTCCTGACAACTTCAATAAGTTAGGAAAGTTACTTGGTTTCTCCAACGGAAAAGTTCCTGAGACATTTGCTACTGTAAATGAAATTATGGACACGCTTCCAGATGCTACTGTGAAGAATACCTTGTTGGAGTATTTCAACGACTTCTATACTTATAAAGAAAAAAGATAACCATGAAAATTTCTAAGGAAACACTTACATTTCTTACCCAACTAGAAAAGAACAACAATAAAGACTGGTTTAACGACCGCAAACCTAAATTTAAAATCTATCAATCTGAGATAAAACAATTTTTGGAAGAAATTGAAGGAAAACTAAATAAAACTGATCAGATTGAAAGTCACAAACTTTTTAGAATATACAGAGATGTTCGTTTCTCGAACGACAAGACTCCTTTCAAAGCAAGGTTTGCTGGAAGTTTCAAAAGAGCTACGGAATCAAGAAGAGGTGGCTATTTTTTAAACATTGAAAACGGAAAATCCATGGCAGGAGGAGGATTCTACGCTCCCAACCCTGCAGATTTAAAAAGAATAAGACAAGAGTTTGAAATGGATGACAGTGAAATAAGAGAAATTCTTAAAGCGCCTAAATTCAAGAAAATGTTTGGAGGATTGCAAGGATCTGCTGTAAAATCTGCACCAAGAGGTTTCGACCCAGAGCATCCTGCAATAGACTTGATACGCATGAAGCAGTTTTATGTGGTAAGGAACTTTACAAATGAAGAAGTCCTTCAAGACAACTTTGCAGATCAAGTAATCGACACCTACGCTACCTTAAGACCATACTTTGATTTTATGAGTTCGGTGTTGACCACCAATTTGGATGGGGAGGAAATAATTTAGAATATTGTTATAACATTATCACAAATAGAAAAATGAAAAAAAGAAACCTAATTATTTTTGTTGCACTTATTGCATTAAGTAGTTGTGCATCCAAACTAGAAAACTTCAATACGGAGTATGAATCATTTAAAGAAACTAATAAAGATGTTTTAAATCAAGCATTTCAAAACTTAATGTCCTTTGAGAATGTAGCACTTGACGAGTCACTTTCTAATAAAACTGCCAAAGAGATTAATTTAGAATTATCGGCAGATGCTTTCAACGCTATCCTAGTAGATGAGAATATTTTTGATGATGTTAATGACAAACCAGATGCACTTGACCTCTTTAATCCGATTACTGGTTACAATCTTGTATTTCTTAATCGAATGTTAAAGGGTGAAGAAGAAAAATTGTACTTCTTGGAAAGCATCAGAAGCGAAGGTTTTGATTTTGACCAATCATCAGGTCCTATGATGCAATACAATGAGTTTATTTCGTTCGCAAAGAAATTCCCTAAAACGGAGTATATATTAATCAACTACCCTTCTAGAGTGCTGCTACCTGAGTTAACTTATGAAGGTTTTTATCCAGGTGAATATGACGGAACAATTGCACTTTATGACTTTCAATCAAAAGCAATGTTAAGTTCATTTACGTACTCCGCAACCAATAGTAACGCCATCTATGAAGGCAGTACAGTGGATGCAGATTACAGTTCACTTTATGATGACTTAAATGAGCAAATTGAAATTTCAATTAAAGAAAAAATTTATGCTTTCTATACCATAGATTCATATGATTTGGAAGGGATAGAGTTTGTAGACTTTATGGACAATGAGTAAAAGGGAAGTTTCTTTCTAATCGCATACGATTGGAGGTTTTATCTAATCTGATAAGGAATTACAATTGACTTATAGCATTTAGAAAGGATCTTCTTATAACGTAGGTATTTTACGCGTAAAAGTTACTCACGCTAAATTTTGTATTTTTGATAACCCATGAAAATATTTATCAAAAGTGCTTTAATATTAATAGCCGCAATCTCACTAATTTTATTTTCGATAGAATATGTACAACTCGACAAAAAAGACTTGGTTTGAAGGATCAAATAAGATCAACTCAGAACTAAAAACGATGGAATTTTGTTACATTCAATTTTTCAATTAAATAATTACTGTTGTCAACTGATGTCATCTAATTTTACATGCTAAATAAACAAAATGAACAACTTCGATTTTAAGAATCCAACTAAAATAATTTTTGGTAAGGATCAAATAGCCAAACTTTCTGAAGAGATACCTACAGGTGCTAATGTATTAATGCTCTACGGAGGTGGAAGCATTAAGAAAAATGGCATTTACGAGCAGGTTAAAACTGCATTAAAGGAGTTCAAAGTAGAGGAGTTTGGTGGAATTCCTCCAAATCCAGAATATGATGTTTTGATGGATGCGCTTCAAATCATTAAGGACAAAAACATAAATTTCTTACTTGCCGTTGGCGGTGGATCGGTAATTGACGGCACTAAATTTCTTTCCTCTGCTGCATTATTTGAAGGAGAAGAACCTTGGGATATTCTAGCCAATCACATTAGAACAGAAGTTGGAATGCCTTTTGGGACAGTACTAACTTTACCTGCTACAGGTTCGGAAATGAATTCAGGTGCTGTAGTTACAAGAGCGTCTAGAAAACAAAAATTCGGAATGGGCGGACCAGGATTATTTCCTCAGTTTTCTATTTTAGACCCATCAGTAGTAAGTTCTATCCCTCAGAGACAATTGGCTAATGGCATTACAGACGCTTTTACTCATGTTTTGGAACAATACCTTACTTATCCAATTGACGCAGCCTTACAAGATAGATTTGCAGAAAGTATAATGCAGACATTGATTGAAGTTGCTCCTAAAATTATTGCAGATCCTTCCGACTATAAATCAGCATCCAATTTTATGTGGTCATGTACTATGGCTTTGAATGGATTAATCCAAAAAGGTGTACCCACAGACTGGGCAGTACATGCCATTGGACATGAATTGACAGCTATGTATGGAATTGATCACGCTAGAACGTTAGCCATCATTGCTCCTAGTCATTATCGAAAGAATTTTGATGATAAGAAAGAGAAGTTAGCACAATTAGCGCAAAGAGTATTTGGAATTACTACAGGTAATACTGAAGAAAAAGCAAATAAAGCAATTGAAGCGATGGAAAATTTCTTTCATTCTTTAGATATCAAAACCAAATTAAGCGAATACACAAAGGATTATAAAGGAACAGCAGAAACTATTGAAAAAACATTCTCAGAAAGAGGATGGAATGGTTTAGGTGAAAAACAAAAAGTAACACCAGCATTAGTCAAAGAGATTGTTGAAATGGCTTACTAGGTAAAATCTACTCAAAAAAAAGGGCTTTCAAATTGAAAGCCCTTTTTTTTGATAAATAATCTCTCTAATCGAAGAATACCACTCCTCCATTGTCAACACTGTACATAGCACCTACAATTTCGATTTCTCCTTGCTCTTCAAGTTCTCTTAGAATATCACTTTTTTCTCTAATTAAATCAATAGCATGTGTTACGTTAATATCTGAAACTCTTTGAACATTTTTTTCACTTGCAGACCAATCTCCTTCCGACTTTACAATATCAACTGAAGGTTTAATTTTATTTAACAAAGCTGTAATATTACCTAACTTAACATCATTACACGCAGATGTTACAGCACCACATTTAGTATGTCCCATCACTACAACGATTTTTGAGCCAGCAACTTTACATGCATACTCCATTGATCCGAGTACATCTTCATTAACAACGTTACCCGCTACTCTCACACTAAAGATATCTCCGATCCCTTGATCAAAAACCAATTCTGCAGGTACTCTAGAGTCTATGCAACTTAAGACAACCGCAAAAGGATACTGTCCTTTGGATGTAGCAAGCACTTGGCTTTGTAAATTTCTTTGAGCCTTAACATTGGTAACAAATCTTTTGTTTCCTTCGACTAATATATCATGCGCCAATTTTGGCGTTAAATGTTCTTGTATTTCTTTCGTTTGCGTTCTCATATAATTATTCTTTAATTTCTTCTAGTTTAATATGTTTTAATGGACTTTGTTTATCATTTAAATCTAAATCAATCAATTCCAATTCTATATTTCTTGATTCTGCATTAATCTTAAAATCTTCTAATATTTCCACCACATCATGATGAATGAAATGAGTTCCAGATGCATTAATTTCAACAATAGCATTATCAGGTATATTACTCAATGTATTTAAAAAAGAAGCCTTATTTAAAAATGTTACGTTTTCTGACAATGTGATATGATAACACGTTTTTTCTCCACGTTTATCAATAACCATTTTAAGTGGGAATTTAAAGTTATTTCTAAGAATTACACCAATAGCAACTACCAATCCAACTGTAACTCCAATTAATAAATCAGTAGCAGTCATAACAATTATGGTAACAATAAATGGTAAAAACTGTCCCCAACCTTCCTTATATATTTTCTTAAATAAGGCAGGTTTAGCCAATTTAACACCAACAACAAAAAGTATAGCAGCTAAAGTTGCTTTAGGAACTAAATTTAGTAATCCCGGTATTGCGATTATACTTACCAATATTAAAGCCCCATGAATAATAGTGGAGGTTTTAGTCTTACCACCAGACTGTTGATTAGCACTACTTCTTACAATTACTTGAGTAACAGGCAGTCCTCCTATCAATCCAGATAGCATATTTCCAATACCCTGTGCTCTTAGTTCTCTGTTAGTTGGAGTAGTTCTTTTATACGTATCCATTTTATCTGAT
>CAJYBK010000054.1 GCA_913064955.1 uncultured Flavobacteriales bacterium | reverse complement strand
TTTGCAGCTAATATAGCCTTTTCAATAGGAGTAATCATTGCTTTTTCCCAAGGTTGAATTGCAATGGTTCTAGGATCTGGAGTATTTACATTTTTACCTGCGTTTTTTGGTTTTCCAAATGTTCCTCCATCTAGAATTTCCACCCACCAAATATCAATATTTCCAAAGCCGGAGTCATCATTAGAAGCATAGAATAAATATTCTTTACCATCAATTTGAGCAACATTAGGTTGAGTCACAGATGTGGCATTTTTGGAATTTATTTTTTCGGGAAGTGGAGTAGGAGCAGACCATTTACCACCACTGAATTTAGAGGAATATAATTTGCAATTGCTCAAACTATCACATCTGGTGAAGTAAAAAATATTCTGTTCAGAATTAAAAGCACCGTTGGCATTATGAGAAAGTACACTATTCACAGTAGTATCTATCTTTTTTGATGTTTTCCATGCTTCTGGATTTTCAGCTTCGAAGATGGCTACTTTGTAATCATTAGGTTCATAGATTTCCAGTGACTCACCAATTTTATCTGTTCTAAGAGAAGTGAAATAAAGTTTGTCCTCTATTTTAAAAGCGCTAAACTCGGAGTTGGTTGTGTTGATTCCATCACCAGCGTTTACAACTGTCACATTGGGTACTAACTCTGATTTGGTTCTATTGGCATAACTACAACTAGCAATTTCTTGTTTGGATTTAAGGTAGAAATACTCTTTCTTTTTTCTACCAAAAACTGATTTACTTTTCTTGAAAGATTTCATGGCGTCTTTGTATTTGCCATTATTCTTCTGCATTACACCAAGCCAAAAAACCGCTTCTGGATAAATTCTTCCACCCAAATCTTTGTCATAAATTTTTGCATAATAATACTCCGCTTGTGTGTAGTTGTTGTATTTTCTTAATGATGTAGCATACTTGTAGAGAAGGTGAATGTTAGCGCTATCTATTTTTAATGCTTTTTCGTAATACAATGATGCACCATAAAAATCTCCCAGTTCAAAATTTTCATCTGCGTATTGAATCAATTGCTTCTGAGACTGACCATAAGTAAAACTTAGCGTTAGTAAAAAAGAAAATATGGACAACCATCTTAACATGGATTTAAAGGTAAGGAATTAATTAAAACTAAGAAATCATTTATAACAGTGTTTCGTCCTGATTTGATGGTGAATCAGTTAACTCTTTTTTAATTAAAGCATAAGCACGATATAATCCGTATAGAAAAAGTAGCCAGCCAGTAAATATTCCAATTTGTGCGTAAATAGCTATTGATTTATCAAAATTAAAGAAGTTCTTGGTCCATGAATAAGAAATAAAAGGCCAAATGAAAACAGCGAACCATATCCTGCCTTTCCATGAGTGTTCAGTTTCCATCTATGTTATTGTATTAGATTTATCATTTATCTTGTTGCCAAAGAACCTTGATCTCATCAATCATTTCTTGAGGGTAGGCTTCCGTAGGATTAATGACTTGGGATCTTTCGTAAAGTTTCAAAGCAGTATCATATGCTCCTTTTTGAAAGTAGTTATCTGCCTTAAATATTACCTTCTCATAGGTGTTGCAGTTGCCGCAAGTTAATTTGTTTTGAGTTAATTGAATCTTATCAGGTAAACTCTCGTCAGTGGGATTGATAGTTGCGGCACGTTCGTATAATTCAAGTGCTTTCAAATAAACTTGAGCATCGAACAATTCATCAGCTTTGTTTACCAACTTAGAGTAAGGATCGTCAATATTCACTAAAACTGCAGCGGAATCAATAGGCAGATAATTAATTGTTTCTTGTGAGAAATAATTAATTAGGATACTTAATGAAAATATAGTTACTAGTAATTTCATTCTTTATAAATCAACATCTGTTTCTAGAAAACTTCCTCCCCATTCCACAACTGTATAACCTTTTCTTTCCATTTTTAATGGTGTCAAATCTTGCAATGGAATCTCAATCCTATGGGGTAGCGGTTTGGTGTGCATCATAACACGGATAAATGTTTCGGGAGCAGGAGAAATAACTAATTCTGCTCTTTTGGAGTACTCTTTACCTTCAAAATAAATGAAGTTGTATGCGTTTTTTTCCATTTGTGGCATCCAAAACATGATAAACTCATTGGCTTCTCTTCTATTTAATCCAAGAGTGGCTAAGGATTCTTCCAAGAAGGCTACCGTCTGTTCGCCAGAAATCACAAATCCTTCGGATGGTACAGTTTTTTTACTTGGTTTTCCTTCCCAAAATAGTGCATAGAACTCTTTGCCATTTTCATCTATTAATACCCCCTCAGGATTGGCAGTAACTTTCCATCCATTCTCCGGGTATTTAGGGTAACAGTGAATGATGCTTCCTTGGTAGTTCAGCTTTACTGAAATATCCATAATAGATTCAGGGTATAGGTAAATTACTGGTTTTAGATCAACTTCGATAATTGATTCACCAAGTTGAAAGGTGCCTAGTTCTTTCATTTCATCTTCCTTCACTTCTATATTGTGCTCAATATGATAGGCGTAGTTGTTTTTATGAGCTTCGAGTGTGTACGTTTTTGGAACTAAACTATCGACCAAATAATATCCATCCTTATCAGTTTGGGTAGTTTGAATCAAATTCAAATTTTCATAAATGGAGATATTGACATTTTCCAAAGGTTCATTTTCTAATCCGATAATATATCCTTCAATAGCCCCAAAATCTCCAAGCACAATTAGTTGTTCTTTTGACTGTTGTGCGTTACAACTTGAGAGGAGTATAAAATTTAGAAATAATAAGAACGAATACTTTGTCATAAAAATAATGTTTTAGCCATTGATTGGAGAAGTTAATATACTTCCTCCCCATTCTACAACTGTAAACCCTTTTCGTTCAATTTTCAAAGGTGTAATATCTTGAGGTGTTATTTCTATTTTCGTTTTTAACGGTTGCGTCAACATCATAATTCTGATTACGGTCTCTGGCTCTGGTGTAATTTTTAATTGAGCAATGTCTTCATAAGCGGTGGAGGCAAAATGAATAAAATTGTAGTTATTATTCTCCATCTGAGGCATCCAAAACATGATGAACTCGTTGGCTTCTCTTCTGTTTAGTCCAAGTTGCGCTAATTTTTCTTCAAGAAATTCAACGGTTTCGTTTCCAGGAATAACAAAACCATCATTAGGTTGAATTGGTGTTGTTGGTTTTCCTTCCCAAAAGAGCGCATAATATTCTTGCCCTTTACTATCCCAAAGTGTACCATCCGGTGATGCCATTACGTTCCATCCGCCAATAGGGTAGAAAGGGTATGTATGGGTTAATTGACCGTCATAGTTAAGAGAAACATTTACATCTAATTCAGTTTCTGGGTATAAATAGATGATGGGCTTAAGTAAAATAATTTCTTCGCCCGGCATACTGATCATTACAAAGTCGATTTTCTGATGTTCCTTCACAATAATACCTTCAATTTTTTTGGAAGAATATCCTACATAATTCACTTCAATATCGTACTCACCGGGAGAAATATTTGAAATTTTAAAATTGCCATCTAAATCGGTATTGGTTCCCGTGATTATTTTTTCTCCGACTAGCAAAATCACTTTAGCAAATGGAAGCGCTTCGCCATATTCATCTTTTACGACCCCTGTAATTTCTCCTTTCTCTTGAGAAGTGGTTGTGATGATAGGTTTTGTTGGTAAAGCGTCAACTGAATTAGGATTGGCTATCGAAGCTTTTGAAGTCGAAGTACATGCCGCTAGAAGCACAATTAATGGAAGTATAAATTTCATAATGTTATTGATTTTATCATAAGATGATAATACTTAATTTATTCCATAAATAAATGCCGCTTATTTTTCCGGTTTTACTGTTTTGGAAAGACCTCTTTTGGACATAGGGTAAATATTGAAGGTTCCCATTCCTTTGGAAACTAACTCTCCTGTATCTTGCTTTACAATTCTCGCTGTAGTGGCAATAAGACTTTTTCCTTTGAATTCGATCTCACCAGTACCCACCAAAACTTCACCTAATAAAGCAGGTTTAAAGTAGTTGAGTTTAAATTCTACAGTGGACACAAGATTACCTTCAGGGTAAACCGCTGTTAATGCAGTAGTACCTAATACAGCATCCATTAAAGCAGCGGTAATTGCTCCATGACCTACTCCAGGAGAACTTAAATGTTTGTCAGCAATTTTGACTTTATATTCAATTACTCCAGGCGAATGAACAGTTAGCTCAAAGTCAAGTCCTTTGTCAACGTTGTTAAATGTATCGTACAGTTCTTTAACGGAATTCATATTTTTTAGTTTTCTAAGTGCAAAAGTACGTTATCCAATACCTTTTTATGGAGTAGGGCAGTTATTTTCTAAATTTTGACAGCCGAAGAATACATCTTTTTCCAATTTAACTCGGCTTACCGCATCTTGAATAATATTTTGATAATCTTTTGGTATTGGTAAAGTTAAAATGTCGTGCATTTCTACTATAACGTCTTCTTTATCATAGTAAAATACAAGTTGGTCTCCTTGTAGGTAGTCATGATGAAAGTATTCTTCCACTTCACTTTTGAAAATATCCCATTCATGAGAAGTGATATATTGGAAAAGTAAGTAGTGAAAATCGTTTCCAAAAGATTGATAACTACAAATGTCACAATGGTCCAAAATATAAAATCCGGAACTGTGTGTGGCTAAAATGGGCATTTCGTCTTTGTCGTAAGTTTCTCCAATGAAATATCCATTATGAATTTCTTCTTCCATCATGAAAAAATAATCATCTTCTTCCCCAGGTGTCTTTTCGGCAAGTTTACTCATTTCAATGAGGTTTACATAGGCCATACTGGAGCATTCTGAACAAGGACAGTCTGTATATAACTCTGGTATGAATTTACTAATGCTTCTCCAGCCTATTGCTGGTTCATCATCTCCACTATAAATTACATCTGGAAAACTAATATACATGGCTTCGTCAATGATGCTGCCTATTTTGGGTAAAACACTAGTGTAATATTCATGGACTAATTGAACACTGACTAGTTTTCTTCGAAATTCCATCGCGTAAAATAAGTAATCCACTTCTTCCTTTTTCAAAAAATTGACAATCGTATCGTCAAAAAATGATTGCTGAGCAGCAGTTAAATCTCTGGGGATTATTTCTTCATTTACTGCGAAAGTATCTACCATAATAGTGTCGATGGGACTCATTGCAACAGTAGTATCAACTTTATCTTCTTTTTTTGAATTTACTCCTTTTTCCTGATCTGAAGTACAACTGAACAAAACAAGAAATGAAATAAGAAAGATTAGATAGGTTAATCTCATTTTGGCTATTTTTTAATGAATTGGACTACTTGAACTTGATTGTTGTTATCCATTAATGATAGCCAATAAACACCTTCTGAAAGGATGGAAATATCTATGTGATTGGTGTTTGATAAATTCCCAGTTTGTAATTTTTGTCCAAGCGTATTATTGATAACATAAGATGTCCAATTCATTCCATTCTCCATAATGTTCAGCACGCTCTCGGATGGATTGGGATAAACTCTTACTATTTTGTCTAAGATGTTCACACTAGCCATACTTGGGTCTGAAAGATTGATATTGTCTATGTATAAATTATTACCACCTGAACTTTCGAACTCAAATTTTACTCTGAAACTATTAGTCCAGAAAGAGCTTGTAATTGAAGATATAGAAGATGACTTCCATTCTAAATCACTACTAGGTATAAATGAAGCTGGTACAGAGTCGGTTACTGTCAACAGACCAGAACCTGCCAATTGTTTTCTTACCGACCAAGTATTGCCACAATCATTGCTGACTTTTACAAAAAGTTTATCTGCTGTTGCGCTACTGGTTTTTTTAGCAAAAGCATAATCAAAAGTCATGACCAAACCTGTTACACCACTTAGATCCAATACTTCTGAAGTTAGTTGACTAACCTCTCCTTCATTTGCATCAAAATTATTTAGCATGATAGATTGATTACTATTAAAACCAGACTGATTAGTGATTGTCCATTCCGCCACACCGCCCGAACTAATAGGCAGCCATTGTGTGGTAGATATATCGGTAGTACCTTCAAATCCTTCAATTATAGAATTAGCAGTTCCTGAGTTGGGTAATACAGTAATCAATTCGGTTTTTATCAGTGAATCTTCATTTACACCATCTCCACTAACTAATTTTACTTCATATACACCTGGAGTATTGTAAACAATTGATGGATTTTGAAGATTAGAGGTAGAAGGTGTTCCTCCTGTAAAAGTCCATTGCCAAGTATTTACATCATTATAAGATAGGTCAGTAAATTGAATAGCCTCTCCAGCACAAATTTGATTTATATCTTCTGAGAATTCTGTTTTACAAAATGAAGGAAGATTATTTACACCCGTAGCAATTAGATTGGCTGGTGTCCAAAGGTTGTTCCTGCCAGCGATTGGAGAGTTTAACGTAGCGTGCATTCTTTGTTTTTGTCCTTCTGTTAGCATAGTTGGGCAATAAGCATATTCCATGAAGTTCTGTATGTTATCTAATGAACCACAACTTTGATGATTTAAATTACAGGAAGACCAACCTATTGTTTCAGGGGTATCGGCTACACCATCGTCATATGCGCAATTTCCTGCATCATTTACAACTAAGTAAGGATATCCCGGTACATTGTTTCCTCCCCAAATGTGTTGCAAATTTAGATAATGTCCAATTTCATGCGTCAAGACAACAGAACGAGTTGGGTCTCCTGTTCCAATTTCTCCAACGGAACTATGCGCTATCACAATTCCATCCCATTCAGGAATTGTATCTGCTGCGGCAGGCACGATAGCGTGACCAGCAAGACCAGCAGCACCTCTGCACACGTAAATGTTTAGATACATAGTTGGGTCCCAATGAACTATTTCCTTGACATCGTGAAATCCACCTATCGTTCTTGAATCATAATGTCTGGTTATACCTTTCGTGCAATTTCCATCAGGGTCAATTTGTGCAAGTTTAAATTCTAATTGACAATCTGCAGAAATACCTTTAAAGGCTGTGATGGTATTTGCAGTATCTGCATTTCGTTTTTGATAATCCTCATTAATGATTCTCATTTGATCATAAATTTGACTGTCATCAATGTTTTCAATACCATTTAAGTGAATCACGTGAAAAACAATAGGGATGGTATATAAAACAGCTCTAGAGTCATCTTTGGACATTTTATACCTGGTGGTAAAGTTCTCCAGCCATTGTGCATTTTGAATTACTTTTTGCTGAATCCCAGGATGCTCATGATACATTTTTTGATGCATTTCATCTGTTGAGCAATGATGAATTTGACTAAAAAAAGATGTTGCCGCTAAGACAAGGGTAGTGGTAAGAATAAACTTCATTTTATAATGTATTTCGATGACCGAAGATACTAAAACAATAGAGTTAGTTTAAGATTTTGTTACCGACCAACTATTTTAAGGTATGAAAGGTTGTTAGCGATTAGAAACAATCGGCTTCAATCAACTTTTCCAATTTGATTCCTCTTGAACCTTTAAGTAAAACAAATGAATTTTGATACTTTTCTTTTCTACTGTCGATAAGTTCCTCAACTGTGTTGAATTGAGTTAAGGAGTGTTTCGTTTTTCCAAATTCTGGACCCACAATGGTTGCTTTCATGTTGTTTTCTACTAACCAATCTACTACCAGTTGGTGCTCCTCCAAGGATACATCACCTAATTCTTTCATGTCTCCCAAGATGGCTACTTTATTTTTAGCATTAATTGCCTTAAAGTTCTCTAGTGCCGCCTTCATGCTTGTAACATTGGCATTGTAGCAATCTACAATTAGGGTATTAGTATTGATTTTGGAAATTTGAGAACGATTATTAGTTGGAACATACGCAGAAAGCGCTTCGCTAATGTCAGTTTCTTCCACTTCAAAAAAGTAGCCAATTGTAACAGCAGCAGCAAAATTACTTAAGTTGTAATTACCCACTAAATTAGTTTGAACTACTTCAGAACTGTAATGACCAGCGGACCATTTAAAACTTAAGAAAGGATTTAAATCTACTAATTCCACTTTTATTTGTCCTGTTTGACCATAGGTAAACAAGTTAATCGCTGGAGCATTTTTAAGCAAAATTTTGTCATCGGAATTAATGAAAACCGTACCGTTGGAATATTCAATAGCATCGTAAAGTTCACATTTAGTTTTGATTACATTTTCAAATGAACCAAATCCTTCGAGATGTGCTTTTCCTACATTGGTAATGATGCCGTAATTAGGTTCAGCGAATTCGGCTAATTCCGCTATGTCTCCTGGTTTATTGGCACCCATTTCTATAACAGCAATTTCATGTTCAGGTCTTAATTTAAGTAAAGTGAATGGCACACCTAAATGATTATTTAGATTTCCTTCAGTTACCAAAGTGTTATATTTTTTTTCAAGAACTGCGGCCATCAATTCTTTAGAAGTAGTTTTTCCATTGCTTCCAGTGATGCCGATAACTGGAATATCAAATTGTCTTCTATGATACTGTGCTAAATACTGAAGTGCTTTTAAAACGTTTTTAACTTTAAGACAGCGCTTATCTGTGTTGTATTCTTCTTCATCAATAACGACATATTTGGCACCTTGTTCTAATGCTTGCAATGCAAATTCATTACCATTGAAGTTATCTCCTTTTAGTGCAAAGAAAAGACTCCCTTTGATAATGTTTCTGGTGTCAGTGCAAATATTAAGATCACATTCTGTAAGGTATTGATGAAGAATTCTTGCTTGCATTTTTACTGTCTTTTATAATTGATAAGTCAATGATACAGCAAAAAACAATATGGAAAATGCAATTGAAAAATACTTTTTAAAAAGGAAGTGTTATCTTCTTGATTATTATTGTAGTAGATTCAAATTATAAAGATTAATAATTCCTATTTTATTAAATTACCTTTGAGGTGTATAATTAATGGACACGTTACCAATGGAGTTACAAGTAAATAAACCAACACTTTTCAAAACAGATAAGACAATTGAGAAATTTAATCGAAATTCAGATTTAGCTCAGTTGGTTGAGGAATTAGAAGTTGGTAATCCAATATTGATTTCCACTTATTTTAGTGATGGATTATTATTACTTGAAGAAATTCAACATCATCTAAAAAGTAAATTACCCAATAAAACTTTCCAAGAGCAGCGAAAGTTTAGATCTGAATATAGGAGACTGTCCAATTTAGTAGTGATCCAGGTAGTGAATCATAAATTAGTGCCAAAGAAGTCACCAACTATTGGATGGTTGGAGAAGTTGTATCCTGAAAACAATGACTTCTTATTGCCTTTTCCTCAAATACAAGGATTGAATAGTGCATGGCAGTGGTTCTTGAATGGTATTTCAATTCCCGTATTAAGAAATAAATTACATCCCTATTACGGGACTTATTTTCCAACGCGTTTTGAGCACTTGATACTTTTTGATAATTGGTTAAAGAGATATGAGGGACCTAAAAAAACATCGATAGATGTTGGAGTAGGGAGTGGAGTGCTTTCGCTACAGTTGGTAAAACATGGTTTTCAGAAAGTATTTGCTACTGATACCAATCCCAATGCTATTATTGGAATGAAGGAATTTATGGGTGATACCAAATTATCCAGAAAGATTGAATTGGATTTTGGTCATCTTTTTGGTAAGTGGGAAAAGCCATCTGAATTGATAGTATTTAATCCACCATGGTTGCCCGCCTCTCATGAGTTGGATAGAAAAGATGAAGCCATTTACTATGGTGATAAGTTGTTTCCCGAATTTTTTGAAGAAGCTAAGAAGAGACTATTGCCTGATGGGAAGTTGGTGATCATCTTCTCTAATTTGGCGCAAATCACCCAATCTGCCGACAATAATCCAATAGCAGATGAGATAGCCAATGGCGGAAGATTTAAATTAGATAAATACCTGACCAAGAAAGTGGCTGCTGCTTCAGATAAAACCAAAAGAGATCAACATTGGCGAGATAAGGAAGAAGTTGAGTTATGGGTGTTGTGTCATGCATGAGCATATATATGACTATTATAATCTTTGATTATTTAATTTTTGTCATCAATAATTGAGTGCTTGAATATATTTTCTAACACATAAAAAAAGAAAGTCGTATTATTGAGATAGCATAAATAAATAAATAAATAAATAAATAAATAAATAATGAAAAAAGTATTATTACTAACGCTTCTAATAAGTGTGGTTTCTGTTTCATATGGACAGAAAAAAAAGAATAAAGAAAAGGATACGAAAACAGAGAAAGTTGATGTGTACAATAGTAAACCACTCGATTTGGGCGCACTAATTGATGAAAAAATGGCATCAGGTGAATTAGAGGAAGCAAAACCTCTTACTGAAGCTGAAATAAAAGAGATATGTGCAGGTAAAGCATGTCTTACTTTAGAAAATAATTGTAATGAAGATTTACACTTAGGGGTATTCGGTAAAGACGGAAAGCTTGAATATTCATTTCACTTAAATAAAAATGCTACTGATTTTAGAGCTTATGAACCAGGTCAAGTTATTCAAAAGGTCACTTTTGAATTTCAACCCGTGCATAAGATAACAACTATAGGTGCTGCAGATACTAAAGAATATCAAA
Source organism: uncultured Flavobacteriales bacterium (assembly GCA_913064955.1). Classification (GTDB taxonomy): domain Bacteria; phylum Bacteroidota; class Bacteroidia; order Flavobacteriales_D; family Parvicellaceae; genus Parvicella. Next base: position 6,114 of record CAJYBK010000054.1, on the reverse strand, counting down.
CTATTTGTCTTAAATAATTAGTCAGTTATTTTTTATAAGATATTATTAAAAAGAAAAGTCATACCAATACTTGGTGTGACTTTTTTGTTTAAACAGAAAGTAGTTTCTCGAGATTATAAATAAAGCATGTAATAAGCAAGCAGAATATTTAATCTATGGATACAAATTCTTATATCCTAACCCCAATCACACATACATCATCAATTTGTTCGTGATTACCTCTCCAATTTTCAAATTCTTCTTCCATGAGCATTTTTTGCTCTTCTATTGAATAAGACTGAATAGATAGCAAGAATGATTTAAGATTGGTGGACTTGTATTTTTTTCCTCTTTCCCCTCCAAATTGATCAGGATACCCATCAGAGAAAATGTAGATAGTATCACCTTTAAGAAGTTCAATTTCATGAGTGGTAAACGGTTCTTCAAATTCGTACTTGCCAATTGGTTGATGGTCTGCTTTCCAATGTAAGAGTTCTCCTTTTCTGTAAATCCACAAAGGATTGTTGGCGCCAGCGTAAGATAATTTATTATTCTCCAAACAACAAAGTGCAATGTCCATTCCGTCCTTAACTTCATCCTCGCTCTTTTCAAATTCCTCAACTACTAATTTTTTAGTTTTATCTAGAATTTTTCCAGGATCAGTTAAACCGTACTCCCTTACGGATCGATTTAAAGCATTATTACAAACGACACTTACCATTGCTCCCGGTACACCATGTCCAGTACAATCTGCTGCAGCGAATAAAACTTTGTTGTTTTTATGTTCAAGCCAATAAAAATCTCCAGCAACAATATCTTTAGGTTTGTATAAAATAAAGGAATTAGGAAGAAATTCAGTAACACTTTTAGAAGAAGGCAGAATGGCACTTTGGATTCTTTTAGCATAATTAATTGAATCCAATATTTCATTGCTTTTCTCTTCTATTTCTAGATAGGCCGTATTGATTTTGATGTTTTTTTCCTGAATTATCTTATTTTGATTTCGTAATAACTTGTTTGCTTTCTTTTTCTGAACAACATTAATTACTACAATAATTAAAACAACCCCCACACATAATAAACCAACTAAAATTAAATTTTGTCTTTCTTTATTCTTGTCAATTTCTTTTTGATGCGCTAAATCATTTACTTCTTTATTTTTCTGTGCTAGAATCAATTTTTGGTTTTTATCTTTTACTTGATATTGCATTTCCATGTCATTGAACATGGCTTCTTTCTCAATGTTGAAAATGCTATCATTTGCTTGGTAATAAAGTTCATGGTACAAAATAGCTTCCTTATAATTTCCTTTGGAGTAATAGAGTTCAAAAAGTTGATTGTAAGCTGATGCTAGCTCAGGTAGTGCGTCAATATCTAGGCAAAGAAGAACACTTCTTTGAACCACCTTTATTGCTTCTTCGGTATTTCCGAGAGTTTGATATAATTCACCCAAACCTCGCAGTGGATTAGATATGGTCCACGGGTCATTTAGGCTTTCAGCTAATTTTAGAGATTTTTGAAGATATTCTTCCGCTTTGTCATATTCTTTCATGTAAGTATAAGTCTCGCCAATATTGGAAAGAAAAATACTTTGACCTTCTATATCATTCAACCTTTGGTCTATTTCTAGCCCTTTGGTATAGGTGTCAATAGCAGTTAGGTAATCGTCTGTTTCAAAATAAGTATTGGCAATATTATTATAGCATTGTGCCATGCCAGAGCTATCTGCTAGATTTTGATAAATGTCAAATGCTTGGTCTAAATAAACTCTAGCCAACGAATCTTTACCTCTGTAATAGTGGAAAACTCCAATATCACTAAAGCAAATGGCTTGTCCATTCAGATCATTCAATTGTGCGTAAATGTTAAGTGCTTTTTGACTTGCTGCTAATCCTTCAGGGTACTGTCCTAATGCATCAAAAATAAGAGATTGGTTGACGTATACATTAGCCAATTCTTCGCTAGTTTCGTTACCATAAATATTGAGTAACGTGTCAGTATAATTTTTGGCTTGCTTGTACAAATCCGTATTGATCATTTGCTCCACCAAATGGGTGTAATGTGTTATTTTGTAGGTAGGAGATATGTTTTCATAATCCAGTGTTAGAAGATTCAAATACTCCTGAATTTCCTCCTTTGACAACTCTTTATTTTCGAATTTCTCCAGGGCACCTTTAAAATTGTCATCTCCAGTATTTTGACCATAAAAACTTAAAGTTCCTATGAACAAAGAGAATAATATGTAACTGATTAATCGCATATGTGGCCTTAATATAACGATTGTATTAAAAATAGCGTTTAATTTGAAGGATTAATCTAAGATACGGTTAGGCTAAACTACGTTTTAATGCAGTTAACGTTTTGTTCTGCATTATTTATTCTATTATGCTATAATAAGATCCTGGTCTAGAATATTCAAGTTTAATTTTTTCACCTTTATACCATTCTGTTGGGGTTAAGTTGAGCCCTCTAATATTATTACCTTCACCATTATGAAAACTATAGGTGTATTTCCTTTTAATGCCATCACTTAACATTTCAAAACTTCTATCTGTGTTCAAGGTTGATAAGATATCTTCTCTTGTTAAAAATATTGAATCTGGAATTTCATGGTCATATTCCAATAGATAATATGAACCATCATTCCCATAGCTAAACTCTCTTTCCACATACCACGGTCCTGCTAATAAAGCGTAGTCTATACTATCCCTTTTAAGAATAGAAATGATGCTGTCGTTGACTTGAGCTCTTTCATATACTAATTCTACAAAATTTTCTTCTTCCATAAAATAGACCTTCAAAGTATCTGCCTCTATGGAAAATTTACTTGTAGCAATACGACCGTCCATATTAAGAGTTATAGAATCAATATTATATTTTCCTTGCTCAATAAGTTGCAATGGGTAATCAACCAAGTAAAAAGAGTCTGCCCTAAAAAAAAGATCTGATGTAGGAGGAGAATAAAAATAAGTCCATTCCTTTAATGGTTCATTCGGATCACTTAAATCAGGTCTGTCAATAAGGACGTTGTGATGTCTATAATTCCAAAGGCCTGATATGTCAGGTAGTGTATCAATTGCTATTTCCGCAGATTGGCCTGAACCATAGGAATTATTAAAATCTATTTGAGATGATTGACATCCTATAAATAGAAATAACATGAATATTGAGTATATCATTTTCATTATCTAATTATGCACAAAGTTTAAGACGAGTAAAAACCCTTGATATTACTAATGTTTCGCATATTTTATATACCATGTTGGGCTCAGTTTTGTTTTTAACGATATATATTGACTGTACCTTGATAAATAGGGAACTGTCTACCGTAATATGGTGATTCGCATTGAATTTGTCCGATGTGTAGGACTTTTCCATTTTTTAAAAGAAAATCATCAAGAATAGTATTTATTTTACTTTGGTCTGGGTATTTTATTTCCCTTTTTATGAGTTCTTCAGCAATAGTGTCGTAGTAAATAATTTCAATCCTGTTCATAGTGTAAGAATCTCCATGAATAGAATCCCTTATTTCAAACTTAACATTTCGATTAATTATTTCGCTTATATGAATTGAGTCTTCCAACTCCATAGCCGAATCAAATGTTAGTCTTTTATTATTTAAATAGACTATCGGTGCATATTCTTTGTATTTACTTTTTTGCGTTGAATCGTTAATTTGTTCGCCAACAAAAAGTTTATTTGATATAGTCGTATGATTCTGTGAGGTCGCAAGTGACACAATCATAAAAAACAATATAGCAGAATACAAGTGTTTCATAGTTTTGTTTTTTATTGAGCCCAACGTTTTGGCTAAAACCAGTTTTAATTGGTTTTAGGTTTTGTTAGGTACTTTTTATTTTCTTCCATTTCCCTGAAGTTTTGCCATACCAATGAGAATTTTTTATTTCATTTTTTTCATTGGTTTCCTTGTAGAAAAATGAACCTGTTTGATTAAGGTACAATTTATTATAATCCCAAATTTGAGTAAAAGTGCTTACCCCGTCTCCATTCGGATTGTACACGGCTCTATATGCCAGTACTCCTTTATCAATAATCAGCTTATGAATAAGTTGATTATCAGAATTGTACCATTCAAATACTCCATCCAAAATAATTAACGCCTTTGAATTAATTTCTTTGCCATTCAGTGTTAATTTGGTGTTTCTCAACCATTTTTTTGGACGATAGCTGGAAACGGACTTACCGTTATCAAAATATTCATAGCCATAGAAACTGGCTTGACTACTATCAATAGCCTCAATGTTCGAGTCTAAGTATTGAGTCCAATAACCATGCTTTTTTCCATCAGCATTTAATGTATTAACAGTGAGGTCTTGCCCCCAAACGATTGACGTGAAAATGAAAAAAAAGAAAGTAGTGAGATGTTTCATTTTATTTGGTTAATTGTACCTTACCAACGTTATAAACACCACTATCCACATTTAAACGGAACTTTGCGATTATTTACGGTTGGAATTGGGTTAAATGTATTAAAGTATTTTAACAAAAGCAAACATGTGAATTTGTCTAATAGTGCCTAAACAAAAAAGACCCATCAATTAAATGACAGGCCTTTTTAATAAATATAGTTTGGTAAGAGTTTAGATCTTTCTCATTCTTAAACTTACCGGTGTTATTTCTAAATACTCATCCTCTGCAATATATTCCATTGCTTCTTCTAAAGAAAAATCAGTTTTAGGGGCAATTTTCATAGCATCATCAGATCCTGATTTACGCATGTTTGTCAATTGCTTTCCTTTTACAAGATTTACTTCTAAGTCATTTTCTCTAGAATGCTCACCAACCACTTGTCCTTTGTAGATTACGTCTGTTGGGGCGATAAAGAAACGTCCTCTGTCTTGTAATCTATTGATGGCAAATCCTGTTGCAGGTCCCATTTCTGTAGAGATCAAAGAACCTTTCATTCTTGAAGGAATTTCTCCTTTAAAAGGAGCAAACTCTTTAAATGTATGAGTCATAATCGCTTGACCAGAAGTCGCAGTCAAAATATTGTTTCTCAAACCAATCAATCCTCTAGAAGGGATATTAAACTCAAGGTGTTGAAGATCTCCTTTCGGCTCCATAATTAGCATCTCACCTTTTCTTTGAGTAACTAATTCAATTGCTTTACCAGAAAAATCTTCAGGAACATCGATAACTAATGTTTCCATTGGTTCACATTTGACACCGTCAATTTCTTTTTCAATTACCTGTGGTTTTCCTACTTGAAGTTCATAACCTTCTCTTCTCATTGTTTCAATCAAAACTGACAAGTGAAGAATACCTCTACCAAATACGTTAAACTTATCCTCTGTTGCAGTTTCATCTACTCTCAAAGCTAAGTTTTTCTCAGTTTCTTTAAATAACCTATCTCTCAAGTGACGAGAAGTAACAAATTTACCTTCTTTACCAAAGAAAGGTGAGTTGTTAATAGTAAAAAGCATACTCATAGTAGGTTCATCTACTTTAATCCTTTTTAAAGCTTCTGGGTTTTCTAAGTCTGCAATTGTATCTCCGATTTCAAAATCTTCAATTCCAACAACTGCACAAATATCTCCACTTCTAACACTTTCTACCTTCTCTTTTCCAAGACCAATAAAAACATGTAATTCTTTAATCCTTATTTTTTTGTTACCATCTGCTTTACATAGCATATAGTCCTTACCAACTTCTAAGTCACCTCTCAATAACCTTCCTATTGCAATTCTACCAGTAAAGGCAGAGAAGTCAAGAGATGTAATTTGCATTTGCGGAGTACCTTCATTATACGGAGCTTCTGGAATGTTTTCCAAAACAGCATCTAACAATGGGAACATGTTGTCAGTTGGTTTCGTGTGATCTGTGCTCATCCAGCCATTTTTAGCAGAACCGAAAATAGTAACGAAGTCTAATTGTTCTTCATTGGCACCAACGTTGAACATCAAGTCAAATACATTGTCTTGCGCTAAGTCAGGCGTACAGTTTTCTTTATCTACTTTATTTACAACTACAATTGGTTTTAATCCCAATTCGATTGCTTTTGTCATCACAAATCTAGTTTGTGGCATTGGACCTTCAAAAGCATCTACCAATAGTAGAACACCATCAGCCATTTTCAATACACGTTCAACCTCTCCTCCAAAGTCAGCGTGACCT
>CAJYBK010000053.1 GCA_913064955.1 uncultured Flavobacteriales bacterium | reverse complement strand
CTCCGAGAATTCGGAGGAGTTTTTCAACTTTTCACATCAAGGCAGACTGTTTACAAGGTTATTTGCGAAACCTTGATTTTTTTCTTTAGTTTTTTTATCAAGAAAAAAAGTAAATGCCCAGCCGGCACAAGGCGCCACAAAGCCCACATCAAAATTGTTACATCACTACATTGGTACATTAAACTCTCCCCAATCACTGAGCGGAGTCGAAGTGACATCAATCCCATTCCATCAAAATGAACCAATCCAACTCTCGCCTGTATTCAATAATATAAATAATCGCAAATGAAACCAATCATAATAATACTCCTACTCCCCCTTTTCTCTTGTGTCAATACCAAGCAAGTAGCCACTGCACAAGAACCCACTAATCTGCAAGTAACTTCCGACCAAGCCAATGATGTGGTAGTTATAGAGGACAAATCAAATATCCAAATCACCATCACTCATTACACACCCTACTGCGGTGGGGCGGCTCCTACACAAGAAATGCTAGACAATAGAAATCACCCAATGAGCAATACTTCGTACAATTTGATAAATCTAGACACAAAGGAAAAAACTAAAGTGACAACAGACGCATTAGGAGTATTGCACTTGGATTTAGGAATAGGCAATTATGCCATCCAAGAATTGTTTAAAGATTGTTCATTTGAAGAGTTTAAAAAGCAAAACATCACATCATCTGGAATGTACCAGCAAGATTTAGGTAGTGATTGCTACGAACAATGGTGGAAATCTTACTTAGGTGAATTCAATGTAATATCCATGGATGAGAAACAACATTTAAATATGAGTGAATCTGAGTCTTGCTTTACTGGAAATAATCCATGTCTTATGTACACAGGTCCTTATCCTCCTTGAAAAAGAATTGTTTGGAAATATATCTAAAAATCCAAAAGTTCTATTCTCCCTTCAAATCATCATACCATTCCAATTCTTCAGCACGCGGTGCATCTGCCCCGTGTGCTGCAAAACCTTTACTCAAAACTACCTCACCATTTCTATATTCTACATAATAAAAAATAGCCTGTCCATCTTCTTTACCTTCAACCGCATCAATAACATCATATGCCTCAGGTAAATGTTCGTAGTCAGTTGGATTTACATCAGTCAATTTTAGACCAACAGCATCAGTCACTAAGTGTTTGTTTCCTTTAATATTAAGATATAACTCTGCTTTTTCTACAGCAATGGTATTGGTAGTGATTTCAAAATATACCATCTCTGCTAATTCCTCTTCAGAATATTCTGGATAGGATTCTTCCTCTTCATAAGGCTCTGCTTCTACAGTTTCTGCCATAGCGGCTGTACCAAAACTGGCATTTTCTATATTCATATTGAAGTAATTCTCATAATCAGCAGTTTCGCCATAACCATAAGGAGGATCAATGCTTCTTTTGAAAGTCAAGGTCAGTTCAGAACTCGCACCGGTGGACATCAATATAAAATTAAAAAAACCTGCCATTTCTTTATCTGCAAAATCTTCTGCTTTGAATGATACCGTGATTTCTTCTCTTGTTTTGGAATCAATATTCATCGTCACTATCAAGACTTTCTCTTTTCTTTTTTGCATGGCACGAAATTCATACAAATGCACTTTATCACCTGCTATCTCATAGTACAGTATCTCCCCTCCTGGACTATCTTTTTCCATATAGATGATCAGGTCTTTGGTGAAAATATGGTAATAATCTTGTCCAAAACTTAAAAGAGTTCCACGCGCTTCTTCGTGCATAACCGTCCCTCCTATTTTAGCAGAACTTTCGTCTAAGATCCAGAACCCTGTTACATCTTCATCATTCGAATTACAAGATGTAAACAGTATGAGTAAACAGAGGTAAAAAAAGTATTTCATTGTATGATTGTTTTATAAAGCTAAAATATGAATTTAAAAACTAGCCCTATCCTTTCTTCCCATTAACTTTTGTTTAATTTCATCAAAACTAATGTCAGAAACATCCATTTCTATCATAGGTTGATCCACTTGTTGCTGGGCATCATCTTGTACTATTAAGTAGTATAGCGTAGTGTTCTCCACAAAAAACAATACTTCATTGGTATTTTGTAAGTTTTTGAAAGTTCCTTGATTATTATCAAACACGCTATTAAGCGATTCGTAAATCACAGTAAATTTCTGAGCCGGGCTATAACTCTCTAAATTAATTGTAGTGGTAACCACATTTTCCTCTCTCAAATAAGGATTATCACAGTTCCACATACCAAATTCACTGAATCTAAATCCCCTATTTAGCGTAGCAGCATCTTGCTTAATATTCACTTTATTTAATGCTTTTAATTTGGCCAATTCAGCCTCATACGCTTCCATTTGCTTCTTTTGCTCCAACAAAATTGCTTCCTTTAGTTCAGCATTAATTTCCTTAATAGAGTCATTGTACTTCTTCGTGACAAGGTTTTTGGCCTTTACCATATCATATACCTTCACCATGGAGTCATAGTACAATTCGTATTCCTTGTTTTGAATAGCAATTTCTTTATTAATAGAATCCACTATTTTATTCTGCTTTATAATAGCCGCTTGCTTTTGATCAAACTCTTTATTGTACTTATCAGCCTTATCTGCAAGGGCTTTATTTTCCTTTAATGTTTTCTCATAATGCTTGATAGCCTTTTGATAATCAGCCTCAGAGAACACAGGATCGGTGAGGTAGGTTTTAGTAATATTAGCACTTGTAAAAATCACATCATACTTACCTTTATACTTCGTAGACTTCTCTACTTTCACACCTGTCCAATGTATTTTAGCATCGCTTGGCTTGTAATTCTTCTCTTCATCGGCTATCTGAAACTCCATTTGATCATACCCATCAAAGGCACTCATTGCTACCTCTGACTTGTCAATAGCCACCGTGAATCTGTGTTTAGTTTCATCTTTTTTGACGAGCTTGACCGGCATTGGAGTCTGCTTTACATCCGACACAACTGGTGCTTTCATCTCCGATAGCTCCGGCTTCCCTTTATTCAACCATTGATCGGTCTTTTTATCATAGTAATATAGGTTATGAGCTGGGTCACTGTCTCTAGATACCAATTGTACTTCAGGCTCCGCTGATGGATTTACTTTAAGCGCATTGCCATTTTGTGAGGCATTCAGTTCACACATCCCAGCAGAGATAAAGTTATAACCTATTCCTGCGGAATCATAGTTCATAGGAATTCCGGCAAAGTAAATATCCAAAGGATCTAGAAACTCTCTGTAAGTTATGTCAAATTCTCCCACCGCAGGTGTGCCATCTGCATTCAACACCGCATTCTCTGGAAAAGTAACGATAGAACCATTCTTGGATACAAATACACCACCTTTCCCTGCGTCTAATTTGACATTCATATAAGGAACATCCGCATGAGAAATAGGTGGATTTATACCTGCTTTAGCAGCAATTATAGTATCCTTTGTAGTTTTTGTTTCATTGTCTTGCTGTTCTGTTTTTTCGCTATCAGTGCATGATGCAAGTGCGCAAATCAGTATTGGAAGTAAGAAGTATTTTTTGATCATCTTGGTAGTTTAAAGGTTTAAATATATGTAATTCTAATGGCACTAACGTTTTAAATATTAGTATCTATGAATACTCATACAATGCAACAAATTAAAAATGGTACATTTGTATCAAATAATTATATCCAATGAGAAACGTATTAAAATTAACCTTAACCCTTTCATTCCTATCCATCTTTGCCTTGACAATTTTCGCTCAGAAGGGTAATCTATTTCAAGTAGAAATTTCATTAGACAATAACCTTAGAGCAAAGGCTCCGATGAGAGATTACAAAGGTGTTTATATCAATAGTGATGGTTCTGAGTTTAAACCGACTGCAAAAAGACCTTACCCTAATAAAGCAAAGGAAAATTTCACAGGAAAAGAAATAGATGCGATGCTAACTGAAATGGCGGCTATCATTAAAGAGGCTAATAAAATAGAAGAAATTATAACCCCTGCATCCCAAGATGAATCATTTGGCACACAAGTAAAAGCGAATACATTAGGAAGTCTTAAAGCCAATGCAGGTGCACCAGATGTATACTCTAAATTAAAATACTTCCCTAAAGCAAAAGTCAAAAAACTATCAGACAAAACAGCTGATGAATACTATGAAGTTAATTTCAAGTTTCTATATGGTGGCGCAGCAGCACCAATGATTGTAATGGACAAAGAGAAGAAACCTTCATATTGCAAATACAGAGTTAAAACAACTATTACAGCTTTTGACAAGGCAGGTAAGAAACTATGGACCAAAAGCACCGTTACATTGGACTTCAGTGAATCTGTAGAAGGTACCATGGTGAAGAAAAATTTCAAACTTATTGACACACAAAAAGTATCGCTGAAGGTGATAAAGGAAAGTGTAATGATTGCTCTGAAGGAGACATTGAAATCATAATTAGATAAAATGATAAAACACATTTGAATCACTTTCAGAACTGATTCAAATCATAAAATCTATTCTTTAAACTCACTACTTTCGTCATCAAATCAATAACAAATGCATTATGAAAGCAAGTGATATCATGTCTGTACCAATCGTTTCTACAAGAGGAAATGTAACATTGGGAACTATCAAGGGATTATTCAGTAACAATAAAATTAGTTCTGCACCAGTTTTGAAAGAAAATGGAGAGATAGAAGGCATCATCTCAAATTCAGATTTAGCTGCGATTCACAATGAGAACTTATTTGTAAAAGACGTAATGTCAAGAAGAGTGCATGTATGCGCTTTAAACGCGAGAGTAAAAGATGTGGCAAATATTATGACAAAAGAAGGTATTCATCATGTGGTGGCTATGGAAGATGGTAAAATTAGAGGAATGATTAGTTCACTAGATGTCATCAGAGGTTTGATGGCAGAATAACTGTTTAACTTAGACCTTAGCACCGATTATACACACATCATCGATTTGTTCCAAGTTCGATTTCCAATCCATAAAAGCATGTTTTAATATTTCTCTTTGCGATGTAAATTCTGAGGAACTGTTGTCCAATAAAATTCTTTTGAATTGGACTTGTTTGAATTTTTTCCCTTTGGGTCCGCCAAACTGATCTGCAAAACCATCCGAGAATATAAAGAATGAATCTCCTTTATTGAGTTTTATTTTATTAAGAGTAAATACTTTAGGATTATCAGCATATTTACCAATGGGTTGCTTATCAGCTTTTATTTCAAACAAATTGTTCTTGTCTTCCTTAATGTTAGGTGAAATCTCCTCATTATTATTAGTAATAATAGCTTTTTCAGATAAAATCCAAATTGGATTATTAGCTCCTGAATAAAAAACTTCATTGGTTGTTTTATCCACCATTACAAAAGCGATGTCCATTCCATCTTTCATGGTTTCACCTTCTTTATTAGTCAATGTCAATTTGATAAGGCGGTTCAATTCATCCAAAATTTCATTCGGGTAAACCATTTTTTTAGAGTTGTATATCTCATTAATTAAAATGGTTCCAATCATCGAAATAAACGCCACCGGGATTCCATGGCCGGTACAATCTGCTACAACATAGTATTGGTATTTTTCGCTTTCCTCCAGCCAGTAAAAATCTCCAGAGACTTTATCTTTGGGCAGCATCAAAACAAAAGAATTTTTATTTATATCTTCAATTCTAAGTGTTGGCAAGACAGATTGTTGAATCATCTCTGCGTAATTGATTGAATCAGAAATTTCACGGTGTTGCTCCGCGATGATTTCACTTTTCTTCTCGGAATCCAGTTTCTGTTTTATTATTATCTCTTTTTGTGAATTGGTTACTTTAAATCGGTTATACATGAACAACCCAAAAATAATAGCCAATCCTAACCCGATAAATAGAAATATATTTTGCTGCTTCTCTTTGTCTGACTGGATTTTAAGCCTTTTGCTCTCTTCCTTTGATGCCATAACCTCTGCATCCTTGACTTTCCCCGCCTCAGCGGCCTTAACACTATCTGCCGCTGCTTGTTTTTCATATTTATACTTAAACTCTTGATGTATAATTGCTTTTTGATTTTCCTCTGATTCCAAACTATCTTTAGTAGCTACGTACAATTCATACATTTCAAGAGCAGTTGCATAGTCATTGGAAGCTTTGCTGCTTAGGTAATAGGTTCTAGCTGCATCTCTAATTTCAATCGCTACACCTATTTCTTGTGCTATTTTCAAGGCTTGTTGCGAATACTTTCTTGCTTTTGAATAATCTCCTTTATCCAAATAGAGACCCGCGATACTTTTAAGCGTTGCCGTAATACCCAGTTTGTCCCCTAATTCTTCCTTTATTTTCAAGCTCTGCCCATAATAATCCATAGCGACAGTATAATTACCCTGGGCTTTGTTTACACTCCCCAAATTACCTAGAGCAGATGCAGCACCTTGTTGATCTCCCATCTCCATTCTTAAATCAAAACACTTCAGATAAAATTCGGTAGCCTTTTCAAAATTACCTTGATCCCAGTATACACCGCCTATGTTGTTAAGTGATCCGGCTATACCATATACATCATTTATTTCCTCTCTTAGAGCTAGACTTTGATTATAGTATTCTATGGTTTTTTCGTAATTTTTTTGGAGATGATTTATGTTTCCTATATTCATCAGCGCATTAGCCATGCCTGATTTGTTATCTAATTTCTCATGAATTTTCAAACTATTATTGTAAAACTCTATTGCATCTGAATAATGACCTTGGATATAATAATTATTACCCAAATTCATGTACGAATTGGCCAGCCCGTTTTGATTATCAATAGCTTTATCAATTTCTAAACTTTCCAAATGATATTGGATAGCCTTGGAATATTTACCTCGATCATAATAGACCAAGCCCATATTATTGAGTGAAAAAGCCTTAGAGCGAAGGAAAAAATTCATAGATTTTTCATCCAATTTTTTCTTAATATTAAGACTACAAAGACTATCTATCTTCTGATTTAATTCAAGATCTAATTCAGGATCCATTAAGTAAATAATATTATCCCAATTTATCCATTCCTTAATAACAATAGAGTCGTGATTAGCCTTAGCAATTTTTAGTTTAATCTCTTCAATTTCTTGTTTTTGATCTTGCGACAATTGACCGAAAACCAAAAAAGGAAATAAAAACAATATTAAAAATGAATACTTCAACTAGCTAGATATTAGAACTTTTGTTAATCGTGAATAATAGTTCTTAAAATTAATGTTTTAATTCTTAAAATTAACCATAGAGTAAAAGGAATTCCAATGATATAGTCAAAGTTATCTCTTGAAATTAATTCCAAGGCTAACTGATGGTAATCTCTTCTAAAAGTGACAACCATCAGTTTCTATGATCTGGGAATCTGTAAATTTGAAGAATTAAATTTAACAATTATGAAACCAATTACTACCGCCTGGAACAAAGAAGAATTAAAAACATATGCTTTGATTTATTGCGCACATGCAGATTTTAATGAATCTAAAGTGGAAATGGAGTACATTTACACAAAACATCCTTCTGGGCACTTTGATGCCATGCATAAGGAGTATGAAGGTGACAATGATTTTATAAGTATAGAGAAGATTACCAACACTGTGGAAAGACTGGGATTGACGAAAGAAGAGAAAGAAAAACTTAAAGATGAAATCAAAGGTGTATTTATGGCAGACAACGTCATAACCACAGAAGAAGAAAACTTAATGAGAGGATTGTCTCATATCATTTAGGTTTCGAGAAGCAATCTATAATTAATAACATTAAATAAAAATAAGACTATGACTATTCAAATTAATACAGATAAAAACATCGAGAGTAGTGCACGTCTTGAAACATATTTAAAATCTGTCATTACAGAAGAACTTTCTAGATTCAGTGATAAAATTACTAGAATTGAACTTCACCTATCTGATGAGAATGCAGCAAAAGAAGGTGTAAATGACATAAAATGTTTGCTAGAGGCCAGACTTAACAATAAACAACCTATCGTTGTGACCAATCAAGCAAATTCAATTGAAAAAGCTTTTAGTGATGCATTAGCCAAGTTGAAAAGTACTTTGGGTAAAAAGTAGTCTACACTGCTTTACATTGGTTATTTTTATAACTTTATGACTTCTGAATTTTAACTAATTAAGATTCAACAAAAGGGAAAGTTTATACAATGTTACCAAAATTATTTACCATCAATAGCAAAAATGGATTACCGAATGAGCAGATCAATGCTATAACTTTTGACAAATACCAAAGAATATGGATGGCTGGCCCTGCTGGATTGTCATGTTATAATGGAAGTAGTTTAAAGGTATATGACTCAAGACATGGAATTGCTTGCCCTGGTTTACGAACGGTTCATATCGATTCTGAGAATACCATTTGGATAGGTACGGATAGAGGGATTGAATGTATGGATTTGCATGGTAAAATCATTTCTTTACAATTTGATTTCGAATGGGTTTATGGTATAGCAGAGTGTTTCTACACCAACGAATCAACAAGTGAAATTTGGGTGGGCACCTCATTTGGTTTACTTCACCTTTCTTGCCAGAACTATCAACTGTCTATACTTAGAGAACTGGAGTGTGGGTTGGTTAGGAAGATACTACCATTTGGAAAAAGCAGCCTAATTTTCAACTGTGCCAAGGATGGCGTCAATAAGATATCATTATCCAAAACTACAGATCAGCCTACAAGAATTCTAACAGAACATGAGGTAAAAACCATGTATAAACCATTAGTAGGAAATTTGATTATAGGTACCGATAAGGGTATTGTCGGATTAAATGATACTCATGAAATTGTTTATCAATTCTTTCCCAATGACACCTCCAAAGGTTTTGCTACGTCTATCCACCAAGTTAACGATACTATATACGCCTCATTTTACAATACTTTATATGCTCTACAACTGGATTCAGGAAAAGTAAAAGTAAATGAGAAGGTTGAATTCAAAAGCATTATCAATCACATTACTTCTGATTCATTTGACAACATTTGGGTTTCAACTAACAACTCTGGTTTAGCAAAACTACCAGCGGTAAGAAAAGCCATCCAAAAAATAGATACTGGAATTATTGACGCTACATTTTGCATAAATCAAAACCCCAACAATCAACAAATTGAAGTAGGTGGTGCTGGATTTAGCTCTCTGGTAGATAATCGTCAAAACAAATTCAAGTTACTCAACACTATTGATACCAAAACAATTATATGGGATATTCAAGAAGATAATCAGTTAAAAAATGCTTATTGGTACGCCACCCAAGATGGGTTATTCTACGCTCAAAATAATGGTCAACCCCAATTACACAAAGAATTTGCAGCATACAACAACAGTCCTAATAGAGTTCTATTGGAAAGAAATGATGAACTTCTAATTGGAACAATTGCTGGATTGTATAGCATTTCGAATGGAAAGATCAGTGAAATTTTAAGAGGAGATGGTAATAAATTTGGTTATGTCTATTGTCTAGAGTTAAACTCAAGTAACCAGTTGTTGGTGGGCACATTAGGACAGGGTCTATGGATTGAACAAGAGAACGGATTGGTTAACCTCACCAATGAACACTTATCCAAAGATGCTAACACCTACTCTATTGAGCATAATAACAGTAATGGAAAAACAATAGTTATTCAGCAAGAATTTGTGGTCTTACTTCACGAAAACTTGGAAACTGAATTAATAAGAGAAGAGCATCCTTTAGCGGGATGGACGAGTGCTTGGGTCAACAATGATCAAATTGCAGTTGGTTCAAGCGATGGCTTATGTTTAATAGACATAGCATCTAAAAAGTTAGAAAATAGGATTAATTTACACTTGGATAAATCGGAGTGGCAATTTACCAGTTCAAAATCACTTTATTTACTTCAAGAAAATCAACTTCTTTGTGGTCTGAATTCAGGTTTGTTTAGCGTTGACATAGCTGCACTTCAAAAATTTAATCAGCATCCAAAAATATATACGGAAAGTATTATTTGGTCTAATTGTTCACCTGAATTCGACCAAAACTTTTACACCCTTACTACAGGTAAGTGGTCTTTTGAATTTTCTGTATTTAGTGCATGGTATGTAGATGAAAGCCAAGTACAATATCGCTTTAAATTGGCAGGATTTGATGAAGACTGGCTGAATACTTCCGATGCCAATAACGTAAAGTACAGTTCCCTTCCCGCAGGAAGATATGAACTTTTAGTTCAAGCTTTCACTCCTCTCACAGGCTACAGTGATCAACAATCCGTATTGCATTTAATTGTGGAAGCGCCAAATTCTTCCTTTTGGCAAGATTTGTCCCAACGATTTGGAAATGTTTTTAAGAAAACAAGTACCGCTAAGTTTAAAAACGACTTTTTAATTGAACAAAATAAACTTTTTCAAAAGGAAATTGAGGAACGCAAAAAAGTTGAAAACGAATTACTGAATTATAAGAAGCAATTAGAAAACGAAGTTACAAATCAAACAAAAGATTTAAGGCTCTCTAAGGAAAAAGCAGAATCAGCAGATAAGATGAAGTCGATTTTCTTGGCGACTATGTCTCACGAAATAAGAACACCTTTAGGAGGCATCATTGGCCTCAATAATATGCTAAAAGAGACTAATCTTGACGCTGTCCAAACTGAGTATGTTAGTAAAATTAATTTTTCGGCCGATCACTTACTACAAATTATTAATGACATTTTAGATATTTCCAAAATTGAAACAGGACAAGTTGAATTAGAAAACTTGCCGTTTAGTTTATTTCAATTGATCGATGATATAGCTGAATTTAGCCAAATAAAACTGGACAATAGGTTGATCAACTTAATTGTGGAATGTAACCTAGAAAGCGACATTGTTTTGATGGGTGATTCATTCAGATTAAAACAAGTACTGATAAATTTAATTGGTAACGCTATTAAGTTTACTGAAAAAGGTAGTATTACTTTGAGCGTAAATCTTGTTCCAACTAACTTAGATAAGAAGACTTTGAAATTTGCTGTTATAGATACTGGAATTGGCGTTTCGGAAAATCAACAAAAAGCAATTTTCCAGGCATTTGATCAAGGTGAGTCCGATATGGCTCGTAAATACGGAGGGTCAGGACTAGGATTGAACATTAGTAAAAACTTTATTGAGTTAATGGGTGGAAACATTGACATAAGTAGTACACTTGGAATAGGCAGTTCTTTTTTCTTCGTCCTAGATTTTGACGAATCCAAAGACGTCTCCTTGCAACTTCCAGTAGGTAATTTTGAGTCAATGAATGCATTGATAATTGATGACAGCAGTTCAGTTTGCGAATCTATTCAATCTCACTTGGCTCATTTAGGAGTTAAAAGTTGGATAGCTACCACTGCCAATCAAGTTAATACGATAATAAATAATGGTCACACGGATATTAATCTAATCATATTGGATAACCACCTTAGAGGTTATATTAATGAAGCAACTTTTGCAAAAATTAAACAAGGAAAGCATACTGAGATAATCTTGCTTGGTAAGGACAGTTCGATTTTTACTCAATTTGAAAAGGATGGAGTTTATGCTGGGTTCCTCATGAAGCCTATCACACTTACCAAGTTGTCGAAAAAAATAGATGAGTTATTCAATAAAGGTAAAGAATCTATCAATCCAGCCAAAATAGCCCCAATTGAGGTGGAAGTTCTTCCTGATACTAATTCCAAACGACCATTAAAATTATTGGTAGCAGAGGATAATGAAATAAACCAGATGATCATCAGAAAACACTTATCTGTGAATGACAATGAAGTGACTGTTGTAAATAACGGTCAAGAATGTGTTAGCTTACTAGAAGCGAACCCATCGTTTGATATTATATTCATGGATATTCAAATGCCACTTATGGATGGGATTACTGCGACTAAACATATCAGAAAAAACTTAATGGAAGTTACAGCACCTATCATTGCCCTTACAGCTGATGTTACTGCACAAACCCAAAACAGCATTATCAGATACGGCATGAATGATTATCTGCCAAAGCCATATAAAAAAGAGGCACTGCATCTAATGATTGAGAAGTGGAGCAAAGAAGTTGATTAACAGAGAATAATTTATCTAACAATTGAGCATACTAAACTATTGAAATTAAAACATCTCATGTTTGTGATATGAGATAACTTTTGCATCGGATATAATTCATCTATATTGAATATTTAACTCCGGCATCCATAAAATATTACTTATCATACTGATAAAGCAAAAAGCCCGAAGATTTGATACCAACGGACTTCTCTGTTCTTGCAGCCATGCAAGCGTTTCTTAGTGTTTATGACTTTAAAAGGCATAAAAAAAGCCTTACCGAAGTAAGGCTTTTAACTTTTAAGCTAGCGGTCTGGACGGGACTCGAACCCGCGACCCCCTGCGTGACAGGCAGGTATTCTAACCAACTGAACTACCAGACCAATGTTCTAGACTTGCATCTTCTAACTACAGTTAGATTCGAACTTGTTTCTTTGCTTCCTTAAAAGCGAGTGCAAATATAAATTGAATATTTCAATTCACAAGAAAAATATTACATTTTTTACAATAAATATTACAACCTTTTTATTTTCAATTATTTACCGTTTTCTAAAAGATAGGTTACAGCATTATTTACGTTTACAAAACCACCACTGATGCTTAAATCTGCCATCGAAACTTTAACCTCTTTATACTTAGGTCCCTTTTTGCCTTCAACCATTTCTCCACCAGGTCTGTATACTTTACCTTTATACGGAACAACTGTTTTCATCAATACCTCTTTAACTTCTGCCGCTGTCAATTCAGGAAAATAACCTCTAACGATAGCCGCAACACCTGCTACACTAGGACACGCCATTGAAGTACCAGAAGCATCTTCATATTTACCGTCAGGAACAGTTGAATGAATATCAACTCCTGGAGCGAATAAATCCACTCTTGTTTTTCCATAATTAGAAAAGTTAGCCACAATACCTTTTCCTTTCTTATATCCACTTGCTCCTACCTCTATCCAGTTAGATGCAATCTCTCCATTATCCAATTCTCTTGTTGGATAAGAATCTTCTAGATCTTTATTCTTGGCATCGTTCCCAGCTGCATGAACTAATAAAACATCCTTTGCAGCAGCATATTTAACCGCTGCATCCACTACTCCTTTATTGGGTGTATAATACTTTCCAAAACTCATATTGATAACACTAGCCCCATTATCCACAGCGTAAATTATAGCGTTAGCAATATCCTTATCCCTTTCATCTCCATTTGGCACGGCTCTTATTGCCATAATTTCAACATTATTGGCTTCACCTATAATACCTAAAGAATTTGTCCGGTTTCCTGCAATAATTCCACTCACGTGTGTACCATGCATCGCATCTGGACCCTCTACTCTATTACATCCGTAATACTTTTCTGTAAAATCTGTAGGGTTATCTCCTACAACTGCTCTTCTTAAAGAATCTGAGTCCAACATATTGTAATGCAACATTCCTCCGTAAGCCTCAGCACCGTGCTCTAACTCTTTCAACAAACCTGAATTATCCTTTTTAGACAAAACTTGTCCATGCATAATACCTTTTAAGATTTTATCCAATTCATTCTCAGGTTCGAAAGCCTTGTTAGACTTTATAGAGATACTTTCTCCAGTTTTCTCCTCCACACGTTTAATATAATCAGTCAACAATGCCATCGTTTGAAACTGTTGCTCAGTTTCAGTCATATCTTGAATAAACTCCTGTTGAATTTGCTCCCAATACTTAAACTCTTCTTTGTCCGCTGCCTCTGCTTCAGTTACACCTTTATATTTTTTACTTAATTTCTGATAGATACGTGCCAATTCAGTCGCTTCATAATTAATATCTTCAGTTTCTCCACCTATAAATGACCAACCATTAATATCATCAATATATCCATTCTTGTCATCATCGATTCCATTTCCAGGAATTTCATCTTCATTGATCCAAATAACATCCTTCAAATCTTCATGATCTACCTCAACACCAGAATCAATCACAGCAACAATCACTTTTTTAGAAGTCCTTTTTTCCAAAGTCACATAAGCTTCTTCTACTCCGGCACCATAAACCTTGTCGGCTTTTGGGTCCAATAAATACCAATTGTCTGGCTGTGATTTCTGCGCAGCTACAGAAACAACTAATATCAAGGCTGCAACACTTATATATATTCTTCTCATAATTTCAATTTTATATCAATGCTAATTTAACTAATAAAATAGCGAAGTCCGATAATTTTGTTCAAAAGGTAAAAAAATAAGGGTAAAAAAAAAGAGTGCTTGACTTATCAAACACTCTTTCTAACCTAACTATATTAACTAACTATGAAAAATTTATTTCTACTTCAAATGTATAGTTTCACATGGATAAACGGTAACTAAATTCGGTAGACTACAATTAATCAACGATAAATGGGATCAGTTCATCCTTAAAAAGAATACGTTCACACAAAAAATTGCAGTTATTAACAAAAAGTGTTGACTTATTAACAAAGTCATACGGGTTCGGCTACAGTTCACTATTTTTCGTCAACCAATAGTACCAAACAACCAATATTGTATGAAAAATTTATTAAGCATTTGCTTATCTATAGTTGCTTTCGGGTCTCTATATTCGCAAAATTCAATTGTCGGAAAAGACAACGTGGTAAGGAATCCAGAAGATATTACTGTTACATTCCTAGGTGAAACAGCGCCAATTGGCTCAGTTGTAATTGATCCACATACGGTTTACCCTACAACCAAACATATTAAATTAGGTTATCACCCCAAAGGTGATTGGGTACTTAACGAAAATGTTAACCCAAACGCGCTTCCAAAAAATGGAGATGAAGCTCTCCAAAAGGATTACAGTACCAATACTCATAGAAGTACTCAGGTTGGTAACTGGCAAGGTATTACAACCACCACATCTCCGGGAGATCCAGCAATGGATGTAGGACCAAATCATGTAGTACAAATGATGAATGGCGGAAGTGGAGCCCGAGTTCAAATATGGGACAAATCTGGAGCAACCTTATTAGGAAATACAGATTTTAGTACATTGGTAAGTTTACCTAACGCAGGATTAGGTGATCCAATTGTTCTTTATGATGAACGCGCGGATAGATGGTTATTATCGGAGTTCTGTTCCGGCTGTAATGATATGTTTGTTGCTATATCAACTACTGCAGATCCATTAGGAACTTATTACACATACTCTATTGCAGCGTCCAGTTTCCCAGATTATCCTAAATATTCCATTTGGGATGACACGTATTTAATTACTGCCAATGAAGGAACTGGATCCTCTTCGGTATACGCATTGAATAGAACAAATATGTTGACGGGGGCCGCTGCAAATGCACAAAGATTTACTATACCTAGATTTGGAACAATTGGTTTTCAAGCAGCAACGCCAGTTAGTTTGATGGGAACAACTACTGCAGGTACGCCTCCAATGTTAATGAGAATGAGAGATGACGCATGGGCTGGCTCAGCCACAGATGCATTGGAAATATGGGAATTAGACATCGACTGGTCTAATCCTGGTGCTGCTACCCTTGCTCAAACAAATACCTTAGGTACCACTCCACATGAATCAGAATTATGCGGTTATACATCCTTTGCATGTATTCCTCAACAAGGTTCAGGAACTACATTGGACCCGCTTAGAGAACTCTTAATGAATAGAATCATGTATCGTAATTTTGGTACACATGAATCAATTGTTTGTGCTCATGTAACAGATGTAAATGGTGCAGATTTAGCAGGAATTAGATGGTATGAATTAAGAAGAACTGGTGGTGGTGCTGGTACTTGGTCTATTTATCAAGAAAGTACCTATTCTCCCGATTCTGATATGAGATGGATGCCTACAATTGGTATCTCTGCTAGCGGAAATATTGGCTTAGCTTATAACGTATCTAGTTCATCCATGTATCCAAGTATTAGATATACAGGAAGAAAAGAATGTGATCCTCTGAATGTCATGACCGAAACTGAAGTGACATTAGTAGCAGGGACAAACCCAAACAACTCAAATAGATGGGGTGATTATAACGCAATGGGAGTTGACCCAAGTAATGGAGAGACTTTTTGGTTTACTGCGATGTACAATCCCTCAACACAAGCGAGAACAAGAATTGGTGCTTTTACAATTGACCCTTGTAATCCAGAGGTTCAATTTACCAATTCTACTTATACTGTAAATGAAGGTGATGCAAATGTTGCCAACGGGTGTTTAGATTATTACATCGTAAATGTTCCCATTCAAATTGGAATTGATCCAACTCAACCTGCAGACATTACAATAAATATTACAGGAGGTACAGCCACTCAAGGTGTTGATTATGATATTTCTAATACTACTTTCACTTTAGATGGAACAACCTTAGTAGGAACTGCTGAGATCTGGGTATATAACGACAACAATACTGAAGGAAACGAAACCATTACTTTAGACTATACTCTGAATGCTAATGGAGGAAATGCAATTACTGGCTCGTTAAATCAGACAGTGACAATTACAATTAATGATAATGATCTTGCACCAACTGCTATGACCAATACAGTTACAATTATGACTGAAGATTTTGAGACTGGTTTTGGAGGTTTTTCAACCGTTAATCCTTCAGGTGACACTCCTTGGCAAATTGGTAACAATGCAGCGGCCTCTTCAGGAGCATATGCGGTTCCAGTATCTAACACAACTGATTTTGCATGGATTAATGATGATGCTTGTAACTGTAATCAAAATGATGTTGATTTAATTTTCCCTA
>CAJYBK010000052.1 GCA_913064955.1 uncultured Flavobacteriales bacterium | reverse complement strand
ATGCCCATGCCCTCCTCTAGATTCCCCTCCAGGCACATCATATAAATAATAAACTCTGTTAACTTGGAAAGGTACCTCTTCTTCATTATTAACAGAAGTAATATTACCAGCAACACTATGATTCTTGGGTAACTCAATTAACGAACAATCAAAAACAGTAGATTTTCTCATTAAACAAAACTTTTAAAAGTGTTAAATTCCCTGATATAGTCTTTTGCATCAAATTTTGAACTTGAAATATGAAGAGCTAAAGCGTTAGTGGAAAAATTTTCTATATGTCGCCACGTTAATGCTGGAAGATAAAGGCCATTATACGATCTATTTAAACTAACACGTTTTGTACTGCCATTTTTTTCAGTAATGACCACATCAAAAGACCCTGACAGTGCAATAACCATTTCTTCTTGATTTTTATAGGCATGACCTCCTCTTTTTTCTCCTCCGGGAACATCATAAGTCCAAAAAACTCTCTTAATTTTGAACGGTATTGAATCTGGATTCTGTAAAAAAGTTAAATTACCTCTTTTATCATGGATTTTAGGTAGTTCTATTATCTTTTCACGATTAATACTCATAACTATTTAATGTACTTGTAATATAAATAATTTCCTCTTCGGTTAATTCTGCATACATTGGTAAAGATAATATTTCATTTTGTATTCTATTTGCAACAGGAAAGTCCGCAGGAATTGCTCCTTTACTCTGGTAACAAGTTAAAAATGGCAAAGCAACAGGATAATGAATTGAGCACTCTACGCCTTTTTCCTTCATGAATTCTAAAATCAAATCTCTTTGATTTGTTCTAATTACAAAAAGGTGAAAAACATGTTTGCCGTTAGGTAATATTTTAGGACAATTAACATTCTCATTGCTTTCCAGTAATTTGGAGTATAGTTTACCGTTATTAATTCTAGACTCCGTCCATTTATTCAAATATTTCAATTTCACACCTAAAATAGCTGCTTGTATTCCATCCATTCTACTATTTCTACCTTCACTTACGTGATTATGTCTTCCCTCTTGGCCGTGATTAGCTATTCTTCGGGCAATTTGAGCGATTTCATCATTATTTGTGACCATCCCTCCAGCATCGCCATATGCACCAAGATTTTTACCTGGATAAAAACTAAAGGAGGCACAATCTCCAAAAGATCCAATTTTCTGACCTTCATATTCCGCACCATGGGCTTGTGCACAATCCTCCAATACTAAAATGTTATGGTCTTGTGCTATCTTCATTAACTTAGGCATATCAACGGGCTGTCCGTATAAATGAACAGGAATGATAACTTTTGTTCTTTTCGTTATCTTTTCAGTAATTTTATTTAAATCTATTGTATAAAAATCTGGATCAATATCTACAAAAACCGGCACAGCCCCTAATGAAGATACCGCCTCTGCTGTTGAAATCCATGTTAAAGCAGGCACCAACACTTCATCTCCTGCTCCTACGCCCATCGCTTGTAGTAAAATCTCTAATGAATCTGTGCCATTCGCACAGGCTATACAATGTTTTGCACCAATAAAAGAAGCAAACTCTTCTTCAAATATTTCCGCATATTTTCCTCCCACAAATGACACTTCATCGATAGCCGTTTGAATTGCTTGATCAATTTCATCTTTTATAGTTAAATATTGAGCTTTGAGGTTTACAAATTGTATCATCTTTATATACTTCTTAATTAATCTAAATTCTTAATGGCTTTCCATTTATCGAACCCAATTTGCTCCCATGGCATACCTCTTTTGAATCTCAATGGCCATGGATATTGAGGTTCCCCATCTTCTTTCGAAATAATTTCTCTCACATCTTTAATTTTTTTGGCAGGACTTCCAACTACAAAACTGTAATCCGCAACATCTTTGGACACAGTGCTGTTTGCTCCAACCAATGAATGGACACCTATACGGACACTTGGTAAAATTACAGAATGTGTAGCTATTTGACAAAAATCACCAATTATAGGTCCTTTGCATAAATTTGAAGGAGGTAATGGATCATTAGTTAAAATTACATACGGATACATAAACACATAATTACCAATTTCGCTATACTGAGCAATAACAATATTTGACTGAAATCTACAATAATCACCAATTTTCGAATATCCTTGAATATCCCCAAAAGAGCCGATTGATGAATAGTCGCCAATACTTGTTTCTTCTCTGATCACAACTCTATGCCCAGTTTGTAAGTTCCTTCCGAAAGTCGAGCCAGCATATATTATAGAATAGCTTCTAACTAATGAATTTGGTCCAATAATAGTTTTTGGATTCTTATAACTTTCATCATTATAATAAGAATTTTGAGGTTCACCAATAACAACATTATCTGCGATTATACTATTATCTCCAATTTCTACTCCATCATATATAGTTGTATTATCGCCTATTCTTACATTATCGCCAATTTTAGCTTTTTCGCTAATCCAGACATTCCTATTATTAAATTTCATCTATTATTTATTATTATATGGCAGTAAAATTGGGTGTTTTTTTTTTCTAAGATTACAAAAAACCATCCAATAAAACACTCGACTAGAAAGTTTTTGTAATATTCATTTGATGGTCCATAAAGTGAAAAATCATTTTTTCCAAATCCATAATCTTCAACCTATCACATTCACTAATTGATTCAACAGCCTTATCTCCTTCCTTTCTTCCAATTCCAGTGGGTAGAACTCTATTCTTCTTTACAATAAAATCTATCTCTTTTCTTTCGTAACCAAACCTTTCCAACAAATTAAATAATTCCATATTTAAATCTCCTTGATTAATAAATTCTACATCATACATATCTTTAAGATATGCTCCAGAAATTATATAATCTTCATTGATATTTTTTAGAACATGTATTGGATTTTTAAAATATAATGAAATGAAGTACCAAGTATAGTAACCGATAGCATATTCTGTCTTAAATCCACTCGTATGCTCCGCACATAGTTTATAGAAGTCCACACATTCTCCAAAACTAAGATTAGGATACGATTTAATATCTTGACCTCCAAATTTATGAGCAGTGCTATCAGGATTTCTTTTCCACCATGCAAAATTATGTAAAGAAGCATACCATTCAAAAGGATCTCTGAGCACAGAAACAATAGGCACATCTATTGGCCTATCAATTTGTTCAACTCCTTGATGCTGTCCATATATTACATTTCCTTCGAACATAAACTCCTGGCTTACTACCCGTTCATATTTAATATCCTTTGATTGCTTCCTACTAAAACCAAAAATTGTTTTTTGTTTTTTCTTATACAATTCCTCTAAACAAGATTCCACAAAAGTCCCTCCGGTTTTTGGAAGGTGGATAAATATAAACTTCTCTGTAACTATCATTATTTTTAATTATTCTTCTTTATGCACTATGGCAAATATAATAATTCTAAATTCATTTAAAATTGTTTACATGACAGGAATTATTACCCTTTGAATAAATTCATTTTATCGGGATAGCATTTTGGAAATAGTCGACTTTAACTTTAGCAATTTTCTATAAGAAAACAAATAAATTAGCTTTAATCGATTATTCATAGTCTTCTCCACTTTTACTATTTTTTGCAAATAATCAATTTCTCTGTTTAAATAATAATACCTCCTACTCTTTATATGCTTAATTCGGAAATCATGAAACAATCTATAATGTGTCTTATCCCTTTCCACCTGACTTAAAGAAGTCCAAAACCCATCTCCAGACCTTCGATAAACAGATACTACATCGTCTAACACACAAAATGGTCCTCTTTCACTAAGTAGCAATCTATACGAAGTGTCCCCGGTTATTAAAGCTGAGTAATTACTGATAATATAAACTAATTCTTCACGCTTTAATAGAAAAGTTGAAGTATGAAAATATGAATTAACAATTTGAGGGAAACTTAATTTAGACTTTTTATGAGTATTAACTGATGTAACAAATTTCTCTAAATCCATAAAATAATCTTGAAATTGCGCAACGCATCCAACGCAATCTGGATTACTTTCTAATAAATCAACTTGTTTTTGCAATTTGTAGGGGTCCGTCCAGTAGTCATCTCCTTCGCAAAATGCTATGTACTTACCTCTTGCGTTTTTCACTAAAATATCTGTTAAAGAATTTAATTTTCTAAACTGGTTGGTCTTTTGATACGTGTTTCTATAAAGACTTGGATTCACCTTTTCAAATTTCTTTAAAATATCTGCAGTACCATCAGTCGAAGCATCATCATGAACCAATATTTCAAAATCAAAGGACGTAATTTGAGATTCAAAACCATTCAAACATTGTTCAATGAAGTCCTTTTGATTATAAGCCTGACAACATATACTTACTAAAATTGACATTATTTATAATTTAAATTAACTCCATTTCAGCATAACCAAACCCAGTTTTGCCAAAGTAATTTCCACAGTAAAGCATTATTAATCTATTGTCCAATTCAAAAACGTATGGATAACAAATCATTTGGGAATCCCATGATTCCTCAAAGGAAACTTCAATTCCAGCCTTAGCGTCATTTCTTTCCCATGTTTTTAGATCATCAGAACTTGCATAACCTATTCTGTATCCATTAGATGAATTTCTAAAGTCCAATGCTTTCCGATAACTAAACCACATGTGATACTTATTATTGAAAAACACTACTGTTGCAGTATTCTGACATTCATTATCAAAATTCGGTTCAATAATAAACTGATCATTAACCTTCCAATTTATTAAATCTTTTGATATCGCACTCTTAATCTGATATACAGACTCCATCTTATCCTCTGATCTCAACCATTCTCTTCCTGAGGAATAAAACATAATATATTCATTTCCTTGAGGCAAAATAAAAACGCCATTTACATAATACGGGTCAAATTTTGATTTGCCGATAACTGGTTCTTCTCCAACTTTATCAAAAGTAACTCCGTTATCTTTACTCCTTGCCAATCCAACTTCAGTGGCATACGGGTATTCTTCACCTCTTTGCCATCCTTGATAAAAAAAATATAGACCGTCTTCTTTTTGAATTAACATTGTTGGGTGAATACCAAATTCTGAAAAACTACCATTACCTCCTAATTGCAATGAAGGTTTGTCATGAACATACAAAACTTTTGACAAGTCATTTCTATCCACATCAATAAACGAAGATTGGCTCACTGGCATATTATTTTCATCAAAATACCTAGTTGCATAAAAGATTCGGATTCTATCTTTCATGATCAAAGGTCGCGGCACTTGCCCGTAATCAACAGACCATGAATATTGATTTTTTGAATTAAAAATAAATCCTTTCTTAACAAACTTCATAATCTACCTCAAAAGAATTGATAAAAATTTATATTCATTGTTATGATCAGGCATAAATTTTTCTCCCATTACAAATGAAGCTGTATTTTCAACAAAAGTATCCCAATGGGTTATGTATTCATTTTTAGCCGCAATATTAAAGAAAGGCAGAGATACAATTCTCATAAACCCTTTACCTCGGTATTGCTCTAGAACTAGAGTATCCATTTCTGCAAAACCATCCACTACGCAAGCTGAATAACAGATTGCGGCCAAATTTGATTTTCCATCAAGAATACAGGCCCCAATTGCCTTCTCTTGAAAATCACTTATTGAATTCCAATATCGAGAATCCAATTTTAAATCAAACACCTTCAATTTATCAAAAGAAATGTTATCTATCGTATCCCAAGAATAACCTTCTGGCAAAAGTTTTTCAATATTACCGTAATCTTTGTTCTTATACCTATATTGTATTCTATCCCTTATTTTAAACTTATCCCAACTTTTTTCAATGAATTGTATAAAAAACTCAGATGGACTGTAAAGATGAATGTAATTTGGAATGTCCATGTTGTTTTGTAAAAAAGTAAAAACTGTTTCACACTTCTCATCTGAAATATCTTCTATTTCCACTAGAGAAAACCCAGATTTTGAAACAACAATCAAAACATCATTTTTATCATCTGAAAAAACAAAGCCATTCTGTATTTGCGATAACACAGCATTAATCAAAGGAAAATTACTTATTGTCTGGTAGAACTTTTGCCTTAGTACTTCATAATTTTCTATTTCAACTTTTTGTATCATTTAATAAGTGTTTCTTATATAACTAAACCTCCGTTAACATTAATCGTTTCACCATTAAAAAAATCGTTTTGAATAATAAATTCAATAGATGAAACTATTTCACTTACCTCCCCTGTTCTTTTTAAAGGTGTTTTATCCACCCAATTGGCTAACATTTTTTCTTCTAAAGCATCATGGGCACCTATGGTATTAATAAATCCTGGAGCAACTGTAACTGAACGTATTCCAAATACACCCAATTCTTTTGCCCAGACTTTGCTCATGGCTTCCACCGCTGCTTTTGTTGCTGCATAAGCGGTTTGACCTGCATTACCTCTTGCAGCAATTGAACTAACATTAACTATGACCCCTTTATTTCTATTTCGTATCATTCTATTGACCACTGATCTAGACATATAAAAAACAGCATTCAAATTAACGTCAATAACTTGATTCCATAAATCAATGGAATGTCTACTATCAGGTCTTTGCAATAAATTAACTAAAGGCGCATTTTTCATAATTCCTGCATTATTGATTAAAACATTAATACCTTTATTAATTGAGAAAATTTCGTCAATTACTTCTTCAACTGTTTCATTATTCACTAAATCACATGTGAAAATTTGAATTCTTGAATCTTCATCCTGAAGAGAATTTAATGAATTTTCATTTATGTCAATCGCAAAAACATTAGCCCCTTGACTAGCAAAATAAATAGACATGGACCTCCCAAATCCCGAACCAGCTCCGGTTACAATGATATTTGCGTCTACTAAATTCATTAATTCAAATATTTAGTAACTATCTTTCTAATGGCTTCAAAAGAAGTCATTTCTGCAATGTCATCGCCAGACAATTCAATACTGCAGGCATCTTCAATTTGAACAATTAGGTTCATGTGTGATAATGAATCCCAATTATCTACATCATTCATTGATAAATCATTCTCAATTTCCTCCAATGGCAATTTAAAAACGTCCATTAATATCTTATTTATTTCTTCCATTTTTTATTTTGTTTTTACACTCTAAAACAAGATGACATTCTTGTAAACTGATTAGAATTTAATCTATGCTTATCCGAAGGAGGTACAACAAGAACTGTCATAGGTTCTAGGCTCTTAGTAGTCAAAGAAGCCGCACCTAACATACATTTCTCTCCAATTACTACTTCATTACCTATTGTTGCTCCTAAACCAACAAAAGTCGAATTTCCCAGATTCACAATCCCTCCAATTAAGCAACCTCCTGTCAACCAGCAATTGTCTTCAATAACGGCATGATGACCTACCATTGCTCCACCCCAAACGAAAACATTGGATCCAAACTTTACGCAAGGTTGTATCACAGCATTATCCATTACAATTGTATTGTCGCCAATCGTAAAATCACCTTTCAACAAAGGGCTCACGTAACTAGCAAAAGAATAACCATTTTCCTTAAAAAAATTATATTTGTCTGTTCGTAATTGATTTATGCCTTGATATCCCGTTGCCACAAAAACGGTATAATCTGCTGCAGGATATTCTTGAATAACGCTTTCTAATCCTACTAATGGTTTTGACAAAAAACTATCGTTTGTTGCAAATTCAGGATCTACTACGTATGCCTCAATAACATAATCCGAATCACGTTCAAAATAATAACTTACCGCCTCTGCGATCTTCCCAGCACCGAAAATAATTAGTTTGTTTTTCATTTTGATAATTCTTCTTTCAATTTTAATCTATCAATTTTTCCATTTTGATTCTTCGGTAAAGAAGCATAATAAAAAAACATATCAGGTAACATATACGAAGGTAAGTAATTTTTTAACACTTTAATAATCTCGGCATCTTCTTGCTCTTCAGTATTCAAGCAAGCTATAATTTTTGATGCATACTTTTCGTTATCCATAAACACTACTGCACACTCTTTTATAGATTCAATCGAATTGAATGCGTTTTCAATCTCCTCTAGCTCGATACGGTAGCCCATTCTCTTAATTTGATTGTCTTTTCTGCCTGCAAAAACAAACATATTTGTTTTTGAATCAAGTTGCACTAAATCACCACTTTTATAGACTGTTTCTTCAAATTTATTATTTAAAGGATTTGATATAAACACTTCCTTGGTTTTCTCCAAATTATTATAATAACCTATTCCTAAATTTGGCCCACCAATATATAACTCTCCTATTTCATCAAAATCTTGCTGAATTCCTTCAGGATTCATTACAAGACCATAAAAATTGGGAGCCATAAACCCAAGAGGTAAAAGTTCATCTGTACGCATATCACTTTCAGTGACATCGTATGAAGAGCAAATACAAGTGCATTCGGTTGGTCCATAAACGTTGACAAACCTCACTCTACCGCCCCATAAAGCCCATAATTTTCTTAATTGATTTTTGGGAAACCCTTCCCCTCCAAAGGTTACAACTCTCAGTGTGGGTAAGTCGGACTCTCTAATGGCTCTCATGTTTAGCGTAAACACCAACATAGAAGGCACACTGAACCAGATAGTGGGTTCAACTTTGTTCAATCCCTCAATTAATTTCCTTGGGTTTCTTGTTAATTCCTCTGTAATGGGAATCATCGATGCTCCTGTAAATAATGATGCGTAAAAATCAAACACAGAGTTATCAAAATGCATTGGGTTGATATTAGTAAAAACATCATTTACTGTTGTTTCATATACCGACTTAGACCATTCTATGAAGTTTAATACATTTTGATGTGAAATTACAACGCCTTTAGGAAATCCAGTAGATCCTGATGTAAACATAATGTAAGCAGGAACATTTCCAGGAATATTTAGACCATTTGTATCCAATCTACTGTCATAAGTCTCGATTAACTTAAGAAAATCATCATTACTATAATTCCAACTTTTTGCATTTGATTCACAAACAGTCTTAGTTTCATCAGATATTGTGTCAAAATAGAATATTAAACTTGGGGAAGCAATTGACATCATTCTTGCCAATCTTTCAATTGGGCTTTTGGGATCCAGATTAGTGTATATGGCTCCGATTTTCACACAAGCTATCATGAGTGCATAAGACACCTTTGTTTTATCATTTAATATGGCAACAACATCCTGTCTTTTTACACCTTTAGAAATCAGAAAGTTGGCTATTTTATTTGATAATTCGTTTAACTCAGCATATGATACATTGACACCATCAGGAAACATTAGTGCGTTTCTTTCAGGGTACTTACTTGCCAAATCACTAAAAAATTGGCTTAAACTATGCATATAGGATCTGCTCATTTATTCTAATCTATAATTGGTTAACATTTTTTGAATTTCTTCGACAGAATTAAACATCAAAGCATCTAAAATTGATAATCCTGGAACAAATTTTTCAACATTTTGGTTGTAAGGAACTAGATCATTTTGAATAAAATGTAGAGTTACATTTTTATCACTAAAATATTCTTTTTGATACAATTCTTTTCCTCCATTAGGGTTTACATATACATTTGCTCCTTCCAAATGACAAATGGTTATCAACCTATCTGCACGATTTAGACCTTTTGTTTCTGCATGTGTTTTTGAACTTATTTTAAAGTTTGTATTAAGTCCCAAAAACTTTGATGTCATTATTACGCTTTCAATAGCTAACTCGGCAATATTATTAAAATCTTTACTAAAAAGTTGCTCAAGTAAGCCTCTTACATATTTATAGTAAGGTGCATTTTTATAATTGTATTCAATTGACTTAAAAAACTGATTTTTCCATTTCTCATCAAAAACAACTTCAACCTCATTGATTTGCTTATTCTGCGAGGCTTTGAGCAATGGAATTGTGAATAACGATCCTTGACCATTCACTAAAATATTATTTCTATTGATCCACCCCCTTTTTATGAAATTCACATCATCGTAAAAAACAAAGGTATCAACAGCGTTTATCAGCTGAAAATAACCCAAATAAGGAAAAGTATAAGGCTGCATGATTGCAATTCTCATTACTTGATAGGATTTTTTATTAGGTTGGTAATAGCTATTATGTCTTCCTCTTCTAATTCAGCATACATAGGCAGACACAAAACTGATTCAGTTAAAACAGCTGCATTTTTTAAATTACTACGGTTAGCAGACTCAATATTGGAATAAATAGGAAAATCAGAAATTAATGGATAAAAATATCTTCGACTGTATATGCCATTCTCCATTAATAAATCATACAAATCATTACGCCCTAATGCATAATCATCTTTAATAAAGATGGGGTAATAACCGTAATTATAACCTTTAACTTCTGAAATATCTAAAAAATCAACTCCAGCTACATCCTTCAATAATTCAACATACAAATCATGACACTTTTTTCTTTTTAAAATCTCCTCATCTACATGCTTCAAATTTAGCAACCCGTATGCAGCTTGCACTTCATTCATTTTAGCATTTATTCCTGCATCCACCACAGTCAACTCATCAATTATTCCGAAATTCTTCAGGTTGTCAATTTTTTGTTTCATTTCCTTGGTATGAGAAATGATAGCGCCACCTTCAATAGTATTAAAAACCTTAGTAGCATGAAAACTCAAGATGGATAAATCCCCGTAATTTAGAACTGACTGCCCGTTGTGTTGAACACCAAAAGCATGCGCTGCATCATATATTACTTTAAGATTATATTTTTTTGCTATACTCTCTATTTTTTCCATTTCACATGGAACACCATACACATGCACTGGCATTAAGGCTGTAGTTTCTGAAGTTATGGCCGATTCTATTGCCTCAACATCAATATTACAGTTATTTGAATTCACGTCTGCAAAAACTGGCTTCACCCCGTTCCAAAGCAACGAATTTGTTGTAGCGACAAAACTGTAAGGAGTAGTGATTACTTCTCCCTTAATACCCAATGCTTGTAGCGCTGTTATTAATGCTAAAGTCCCATTAGAAAAAAGTGAAACATATTTCACCCCCAAATAAGCAGCCAACTTGGCTTCTAATTCTTTATGAAATTCTCCATTATTTGTAATGTATTCTGATTTCCAAATCCGAGCTAAACTAGTTTGAAACTCTTCTAACCTTGGTAATGAAGGTTTTGTGACAAAAATTTGTTTCATAATTTAAGTTTTATTTTCCCAAGGAAAAGTTTCATTTGCGTCAACATCAACTCCTAAATACTTTGCAAGTTTCTGATAACTTGCATGTTCTGCAACATTAAGTATCAACAAATCCTCTTGTCTATCTTTGAAGTAGTCCTTAACATCACTAATGTGACACAAATAAGAAGATAAATATGCCCTCCTATCATAAAGAGGTACTTCAGGGTATTCCGAATTTAACTTCATCATATCTAGTGCCCAACCTTTGTATCTATATATAGCATTATTCAATTCTTCTTCGGTGGGTGGAGATACGCCATCCTTTGACCATAATTTTGCATGAAAGCTAACCAAAGAATTATACCATTGCTCTTCATTATCCCTGACAGTTAAAATAAACTTGCTTTTAGGAAAACTCTTATCTAATTCTTTATATAAGTTTGGCATTCCAAAAGGCATGTCTTGAAAAGCGTCAGCAGTATGACAAAATTTAACTATTCTTTCGGATTTTTGATTATACCAATCTTCCACCATCATTTCAGATACTGCTTGATTGCCCATTCGATAACCAAAGTTCTTTAAAGCTAATTCTAAAGAGGTTGTTCCTGTTTTTCCAAAACCAATGCAAAATACTTTGTGTTTTATTTTATCATTCTTTTTATACTTTTTTTCTAGAGGGACAATTTCTCTTTGTAATTGAAACTTTATACACAGTCTCTTATTAGTACTTAAGGTAACACACTTCCTAAAATTCATAACTTGTTCCTAATAAATCATTTCACAACTAAGTAGTTTACTTCGGCATCCAACAAGAAAGGGGGCCAAACCTCCTCTCCTCCCATCTGAAAACTCATTGCATTATTTATTCTTAAATAAGGTTCACCAGATGCACTTTTGGCGGAAGAAACATTAATACTATATAATCCTTTTGACAATTGTAAATTTCGGTGAGTCAATTCCACCGAAAATTTATTAGAGTTTAAATCACAAATATTCGAAATAAGTTTAAATATAGCAACAGGTCTTTGTTCCTTGTCATATATTGAGACTGTAACAACAGGCATTTTAGACAACTTCAAATTGTGAAAATAAAGTTTCAACTTCATATCACTTTTCCAATCTAGCACTTGATTTAATGAATCGTCATCGTTCAAGACAATCCTATCCAATGCCATACTCCCATCTGTATACACAACGTTACTTTCATTATTTGAAAATCTTGCATAGTACATATCAATTCCCTTTGCTACATCTACACCTTGAAACTTAACTTTGCCTTTGTCAAGCAAAATAATTTCATTACACATCCGCGATATCATTGGCATGCTATGTGAAACAAATATTACTGCAGTATTAGGTAATAATTGATCAATTTGCTTAAAACATTTCAATACAAAACCTAAATCACCAACTGCCAAGACCTCATCAATGATTAAGATATCCGGTTCCATCTGTGCGGCAATGGCAAAGCCCAAACGAACCTTCATTCCGGAACTATAGTTTTGCACAGGAGTATCTAAGAATTCTCCTATTTCTGAAAATTCAATTATTTCGTCCATTTTGGCATCCACCTCTTTCTTTGAAAAACCTAAAACAGCAGCATTATTGTAAATATTTTCTCTACCCGTTAGAATTGGACTAAAACCCGCCCCTAATTCTATCAAGGCCCCAATTCTTCCTCGCATTTCAATGCGTCCCTGATCCGGGTTAATCAATCCGTTGAGCATTTTGAGCAAAGTACTTTTACCAGCCCCATTGTGCCCAATCAAACCCAGGCATTCTCCACGCCTTACTTCAAAACTAATGTCTTTCACAGCCCAAAACTCTTTAGCTCTCAGGTCAGTTCTTTCCTTTTTTCTCCCTATAAGTTCGGTCCAGATATCTGAGACTCCATATTTCAGTGAAGTTTTAAGATCTTTACAAAAAGTCTTGGACAATCCTTCTACTTTTATCAATACTTCTCCCTCCATTAGTTCATTCTTTCAATTAGCACTGGCATGGTAATGCGATAAATTGCCCAGCCAAAAATAAACACTAATACACTTCCAATATTTACCATAAAAAAGTAAAATAGCCAGTCTAGATTACCTCCTACTAAGAAATCTCTTGTTGTTATCAAAATAGGTGTCATGATGTTAAATTCAAAGATAACCTTACCTAATCCTGATTCTGGAATAGCAAAAACCACTGGCGCAAAAAACATTAAAAACTGCGCTAAAAAAGGAATAATCCTTCCTACATCGGTAAAAAGTGTACCTATTGGCGTTAATAATAATTCGATAGCAT
The DNA here is from genome assembly GCA_913064955.1 of uncultured Flavobacteriales bacterium. GTDB lineage: Bacteria > Bacteroidota > Bacteroidia > Flavobacteriales_D > Parvicellaceae > Parvicella. The sequence goes on along the minus strand of CAJYBK010000052.1, from coordinate 3,574 downwards.
TACCAACTACTGCACTTGATAAATTACCTAATGGAAAAAAGATAATAGTCCAAGTAGGTGCAGCACCAAAATAAAAGACTATCGGCAGAAGAATAAGCACTTTAATCGAAGCGTTAAAAAGATTTTTATATATCCCTGCCAAAATAATGGATTCACGTGGAAAATTAAGTTTCGCGAGTATGCTTTTGGAAGCCGCAACCTGTTGTATGGGAGACTGCAAAGATTCAACAAAAATTTGCCAAAGCATTGTGCCTGAAAACACGTATATGGGATAAGCCATTCCAGTATCAGAAATCTTTATCATACCACTTCCTTGAAGATACAACCAAATAAGCGCATTGACCAAAGGGATAATGAAAGCCCATAAAATCCCCAAGATTGATTGGCGATACATAGCACTAATGTCTCGTTTAGCAATTTGTTTGGCTAACCCATTAGATGATTTTGCATCTGACAACATCATTTTTAAATTATGAAGCACCCCTTTCTTGCCTTCTCGATGTGCACTGTAAACCGTTATTTTCAATTTATCTGTCATTGTTGATGTCAAAATTAATATTTAAAATTAGAAGTGACGTTACAATTGGATAAAAGAACCATATTAAACGATGAATCATCGCATATTAATCTACTTCTGACTTATTTTTTTTTCGAATGACTCAATTTAAATTTCCATTCACATGAAAAAAAGAATTGGTAAGTTTTTCTATATAGGAATTGAAGTAATAAAAACCCTTGAGAACTCAGTATAATCAAAATATCTACCCAAAGTAATAACTCCTTTTTTAAACCTTCTTTCGTCTTACCAATCCCTCTTCCAATACTATAATCTATAATGGTACTAAATAGGATCAAAGATGAAAAGCGCCAATCCCACCAACCGTAAAATAACTAGGTGCCACAATTAGTCCTTTCTGTAACCGCAAATTCTTATTGAGAACAAACCAGTACAGGATGAATACAATGGGCAGAAATATGGCAAAGTCTAAGGAGTTGAAAAGCATCTAGTGAAATTTACTTTTGGTTTATTACTACTAAACGAACACTCACATCGCTACCCCATTTAACTTCCATAACTATTGATATTTAATCATTTCTTTTCAAAATTAAGGTTATAATTTCTATTTCAAAGAAAATAGATTGTTTTTTGAATGAAGTTGTAATTTGACACGATTCTTTCCACCTACAAGCAATCAAATCATATAATTAATCTCCGCCCAAGTTAACGGTACAACAAATCGTTATTTAGTCAAAATCCAATCCGCAAGAACAGCAGATACGTACTTACCTGACTCTTTATACAAATGATTACCATCAGTAAATAGAACGGAATCATTAAGATAAGTTAAATCATAATAGCCCTCTGTCAACGTACTAATTTCGTTCAGCTTAGCATTAAAATCTGGCATCAACTGCTCTTCAATTTCCATCATCCGTGGATGAACTGGGAGTCTAACCAGGTAAACCTGACCATGTGCTTTTAAAAAGTCAATAGTCTTTATCAAATATTCAAAGCGTAGCGCAGAGAATTTATTATTGTTCAAACCATGTTCTTGATATTTTGCGATAAGATTATTTGTTTTTTGAGCCACTACTGCAGCATCCATATTGGGAGAAACTTCCAACCAACCGTCTTCATGCAAAAGCGCTTCATGATTTCTTTTGGTTAAAATTGACAAATACTCTCCTTTCATATTATTAATCAAATAATCAAAATTGGGGTTCATATTTACATAATGAGTATTGCCAAGACATAATTCAGACTCTTTAAAAAAAGCAACATTATTGGGGTCCTTGTAACTGGATGAAATACTCCAAGGGTCTACTGTAATAATAAAGGTCCCATTTGTAGTATTTTCTTTCAATTTCTTTTTTATACTATTGAGATAGGTCGGACCAAAAGGACTTTGTAAAATAGTAAATGAATAATTAAACATATCCACTCCAAGTTTATCTTTAAGTACACTAGGTACAACGCCTTGTGCAGCTCTAGAAGTGCCTATGATTAGGTTTTCTTGAGGCGGAGTGGTAAATCGAATATAAAATGGATCCGTCCTGCCATTTGCTGTACTCAATATTGCTAAAAAACAAATTAATGTTGCCAAGACAAAGCCTATTGATAATAAGATAAACTTTTTCATTTATTAGAATTGAAAGTATATAAATTCATTTTGACTACCACTGAATGAAAGTACCAAAACTGCAATGACTAAATAAAACAAATACCTCAAAACATAGTGTTGTTTCAAAGCCATTTTTTCAATGGCAAATGCATTGTCACGACCGGACCATTCTACCAATAAAAATAACAAAAGTAAAATAATTAGTTTTCCATGTTCCCTGTAATATTCAAGCATTAAATAGGACTCTGCATCTTTAAATAATCCAACGACATATTGAAAAGCATCATTCAATGTATCAGATCTAAAAAATATCCAAGCTATCACCGTAAGACCGAAAGTAAGTAACATAAAGCATAACTCTTTCCATGAAGGTAAAACTTTCCCTTTGGCAACAACGTCTAAATTATTCCTGTTCTTATTGCTTAACAATAAGGGTAAAAAGTAAAGGGCATTTAAGGCTCCCCAAACGATGAAAGTCCAATTGGCACCATGCCAAAACCCACTCACGATAAAAATGATGAAAGTATTTCGCACTTTCATCCAAGTACCACCTCTACTCCCTCCTAAAGGGATGTATAAATAATCTCTAAACCATGTGGACAAAGATATGTGCCACCTTCTCCAAAACTCTGCAATGTCTCTTGAGAAATAAGGAAATGCAAAGTTCTGCTTGAGGTCAAACCCAAATAATCTAGACGTACCAATGGCAATATCAGAATACCCTGAGAAATCACCGTAAATTTGAAAGGTGAAAAATATTGCACCCAGTGCTAATGTCACTCCTGATTGATCTTGATAAGTTAAGAAAATCTCATTGGCATAAGTAGCACAATTGTCCGCGATAACCACTTTCTTAAACAATCCCCAAAGAATTTGACGCATGCCATCAACTGCCTTGCTATATTCAAACTTTCTTTCTTTATAAAACTGAGGCAGCAAGTGTGTTGCTCTTTCAATAGGTCCTGCAACTAGTTGTGGGAAGAAACTTACAAATGCCGTAAATGCCACAAAATCATTAGTTGGTTTTAACTTTTTACGGTAAACGTCTATGGTATAACTTAAGGTCTGAAAAGTGTAAAAACTTATCCCTACTGGTAATATGATATTCAAGGAATTGGCATTAATATCCATCCCCATGAATGAAAAAGCATTGGTGAAATTTTCTATAAAGAAATTGTAATATTTAAAAAAGCCGAGAAAACCTAGATTGACCAGAATACTGGACCATAATAAAAGTTTTCGGTTTGATATTTTTTCAGTTTTGGCAAGTCCTCTTCCAATACTGTAATCTATGATGGTACTAAATAAAATCAACGACAAGAAACGCCAATCCCACCAACCGTAAAATAACTAGGTGCCACAATTAGTCCTTTCTGTAACCGCAAATTCTTATTGAGAACAAACCAGTACAGGATGAATACAATGGGCAGAAATATGGCAAAGTCTAAGGA
>CAJYBK010000051.1 GCA_913064955.1 uncultured Flavobacteriales bacterium | reverse complement strand
AATCACATTCAAAAAGCCCGAAGGGCGCCAAACCAACTGGCACCGGACGTCTTGTTTGGTTTTGGCTATTACCCTTCACAGTGTTCCGGGAGGTTTAGCTGTAGTTATTGTTTTTGGGGCTGCTTTTGTAGGTAACACCGTTGGTGATATTGATATGATCAACAACGCAATGATTATTGCTTTAGGAATTGGAATTCAAAATTTGCCGGAAGGATTTGCTGTTGCTATGCCACTTCGTAGAGAAGGTGTATCAAGAAGAAAAAGTTTTTGGTACGGTCAGTTATCTGCCATTGTGGAACCTATCGCAGGAGTGCTTGGAGCAATAGCAGTTACAACTTTCATTTCCATTTTACCTTACGCTTTAGCATTTGCTGCTGGAGCTATGATTTATGTTGTAGTTGAAGAAGTTATTCCTGAAACACAAAGAGACAAGAATACCGATGTTGCTGTTATGGGATTCATGGCCGGATTTGTACTTATGATGGCATTAGACGTAGGCTTAGGTTAATGAAGCAACAATCTCTTCCACTATCTCATTAACAGTCTTTCCGTTTGTATCAATAATGTGTTTCGCCTGTTCATAATAGAAACTTCTTTCAGCAAGTTTTTCTGTGATATTTTTATTCAATTGATCCAATGCCACTCCTTTTAGCAATGGCCTGGTTTTTAAATCTGTCTTTAGTAACCTCTCACTGATAGTATCTGCAGTTGCGTTAAGATAAACTGTTTCTCCTTGAATGACCAACTTAGCCATATTATCATTAAAACATGGAAGTCCTCCTCCTGTTGACACAACAGCATTCTTGAAATCATGATTCAAAACGAAATCTGCTTCTGCATCTCTAAAGTATTTTTCTCCATGTTCTTCAAAAATATAATCTACAGAGACATTCTCTTTTTGCTCTATTAATTTGTCAATATCTATGAAATCAACATTCAATTGCGAAGCCAGCAATTTACCGATAGTAGATTTACCCGCTGCCATGTAACCAATAAGAAAAATAGGAGACTTCATAATTCGCATTTTTATTTTATTCTTCTTTAATTTTAGTCAATTTCATGGTTTTATTAAAACCTATGTATTGTTTTTTGGTATTCCCTTTCTTATCTTTAAAAGGATACCTATACCTTGATTTTTGATTGGTGACCAATTCCTTTAAATCAACATCTGACAATCTAAATCCTTCAAACTCAAAAGGAATGATGAATTTGCAACCTTCTTTATACTTGCTGCAACCCCAAGCACTTTTTCCAGTTAGCATTTCACCAGTATTACACTTTGGACAGATAATTGGCGGAGGCACAACAAATTGATGTTTTACTTCATGACAAATTTGAGCCACCATACCTATCAATTCTTTTTTGAACGTTTCAACCTCGTATTCTCCTTTTTCGATATCTCGAAGTTTCTTCTCCCATTGCCCAGTCAGTTCTGCTGACTTTAACAAATCATTCTCCAAAAGTGATATCAAATGAATTCCAGTTGCCGTAGCAACAATTCTCTTTTTTTCCTTAGAAATATAATTTCGTTTATTTAGAGTCTCAATGATATTTGCTCTTGTAGAAGGTCTTCCAATACCGTTTTCCTTCATCAAGTCTCGTAAATCATCATCATCAATTTGCTTTCCAGCAGTTTCCATTGCTCTTAATAAACTTCCTTCCGAAAAGTACCTAGGTGGCTTGGTCTTTTTCTCCATTAATTCAGGCACATGTACCCCTGTCTCACCTTCTTCAAATAAAGGCATCAATTCTTCCTCTCCGGAGTTAGATTTTGAACTACCGTACCCTTCATAAACAGCCCGCCAACCCTCGTCCAAAATTTGTCTTCCTGCTGCTCTAAACCCTACGTCTGTAACTTTTCCTTCCACAACTGTATTACTTACCTTACAATCAGGATAAAACACACAAATGAATCGTCTAGTAATAGCATCATAGACCTTTTGATCATTTGCATTAATACCAGATGGACTTACACCTGTAGGAATAATAGCATGGTGATCTGTTACTTTCTTATCATCAAAAACTCGTTTCGACTTTCTAATCTTTTTCCCAATTAAAGGCTCTGTAAATCTCTTGTAATGACCTAATTTACCTATGATATCTGGTATCTTTGGATAAATATCATCACTCAAATAAGCAGTATCTACTCTAGGATAGGTAACTAATTTCTTTTCATACAATCCTTGAATAATATTCAAAGTTTCCTCAGCCGAAAAAGCAAAACGTTTGTTACATTCCACTTGCAGAGATGTTAAATCAAACAACTGAGGATGTACCTCTTTACCTTCTTTCTGCTCGTAAGAAACCACTTCAAAAGGTTGATCTGTAACTTTTTCTAATAATTCCTGACCACTTTCCTTCTTTTCAATTTTACCTAAAACACAGGCAAACTCCGTATCTCTGTACGTAGTTTTTATTTCCCAGTAATTCTCTGAAGTAAAATTATCGATTTCCAATTGCCTTTCAACAATCATAGCAAGTGTAGGCGTTTGCACTCTGCCTATTGACATTACCTGACCTTGCTGTGCAAATTTTAATGTAAAAAGACGAGTAGCATTCATTCCTAAAATCCAATCTCCGATTGCTCTGGACGCACCAGCAGCATAAAGCCTATCATACTTATTGCCATCCTGTAACTTAAGAAAGCCTTCCTTGATAGCCTCTTCAGTTAGAGACGATATCCATAATCTTTTCAGTGGTTTGGTATTTTTTGCTTTTGACAATACCCATCTTTGAATCAATTCTCCCTCTTGGCCGGCATCCCCACAGTTGATAACTTCCTCGCATTTCTCTACTAAACCTTGAATAACAGCAAATTGCTTTTGTACACCTGCATTATCCATTACTTTAATCCCAAACTTGGATGGAATCATGGGTAAAGTGTCCAAATTCCAAGATTTCCACTGAGGTGTATAATCATGTGGTTCTTTAAGTGTACATAGGTGACCAAAAGTCCAACTTACCCAGTAGCCATTGCCTTCATAGTAGCCATTCATTTTTGTTTTGGCTCCTAAAACTTCAGCAATATCTTTTGCAACACTTGGTTTCTCCGCTATACACAACTTCATTTTACTCCTTCAAATAATGTGAGATAGAATTTACTTGATTGTAAATTATACTTTTCAAAAATAACAGATGCAAGTGATTCAATTGCTATGTTGTTAATAAAATTGTGTTTACTTTTGAAATCATGAAAAACACAGCATTATATATATTTAGTTTCATTCTATTGATTGGTCTTTGCTCCAATAGTTGTGATAGTCAAAAAGATAAAATGGGAGAATTGATCAATAAAGAAGCAATATACAAAGACCTTGAAAAAGGTCATGAAGGTATTAGCAAGGATGACATTTGTGTTGATGAAATTCAACAATTTGAGACATTATTTATTGGAGGTTACTTTGCGCATGATAGAGGCTGTGGCGATAATAAGTATTATTACATGGGGAATTCAGTGGAACTGGATAACAAAACAATCCAGTTAATATTGGTAAATAATGGGTTCAATGACCAACCTGAAAAAGTTGCAGCTAATTACAATGAGTACATCTTAAATCACAACAAGTCTGTTATAACCACTGCTCCTGAAGTTTTTGAAAAAGGAGGACATGATTTTAGCGCACCAAAATCGTGGATTGAAAATAATCAGGTTATCAGTCAAATGTGGATCAAAAGACCTAGTGGAATGATTCCAGAACATAGATTCTTTCTTTCGGAAGTAATATTTGACATGAACGGTATTCTGATTTCTACTACTCAAAAATTAAAATTCACAGTTCCTATTAAATAGTGAAAATCAGTGTTGCCATATTAAATTACAATGGAAAATCATGGTTGGACAAATTCCTGCAAATTGCCATTGATAAAAGTCCAGAAGCGGAAGTAATCGTAATTGACAATGCTTCAACAGATGATTCTGTTGCTTTTTTACAAAATAATTTCCCTAACATTCGATTAATTCAAAACGACACTAACCACGGTTTTGCTGGTGGATATAATCAAGGATTAAAACATATCCAAAGTGATTATTACATTTTATTAAACTCCGATATTGAAGTAACAGACAACTGGATTAAACCAGTAATCGAAAGCATAGAATCTGATGAAAACACAGTAGCAGGTCAACCCAAGATCTTGGCCTACAATAATAAAACACATTTTGAACATGCTGGTGCAGCAGGAGGTTTTATTGACCACCTAGGTTATCCTTTTTGCAGAGGTCGAATTTTTACAGAAACTGAAGAAGATTTAGGACAACATGACACAAGACGTGAAGTGTTTTGGGCTACTGGAGCATGCCTATTCATAAAAGCGGATAAATTCTGGGAAGTAGGAGGATTAGACGAAGCTTTTTTTGCACACATGGAAGAAATTGACATGTGCTGGCGACTTCAAAATAAAGGCTATAAAATCATTTGCGAACCAGCCTCTCACATTTATCATGTTGGTGGAGGCACCTTAGATTATCGTAATCCGAGAAAAACATATTTAAATTTTCGAAATAGTCTTTATACCATTCATAAGAATAAAAAAGGCCCTGTCTTTTTTATTATTTTTCAACGTTTAATCCTGGATGGCGTTGCCGCTTTAAAGTTTCTTTTTAGTGGTGATTTCAAACACATCGTAAGTATTTTAAAAGCACACATTCACTATTATAAGCATATTAGCGTTCTTAAAAAACAAAGAGCAGAAATTGTAAAAAGAGATTTCAAAACACTAACAGGTGTTCTTGCTGGAAGTATTGTTTTTCAGCATTTCATCAAGAAAATTAAAGAATTTTCAAAACTAAACTTCAATTAGCATGTCGGAAAAATCAATTAAACCAACTCCTTCTTTATTACAAGCATTAGCACCCATCTTTGTTTTGATGGCATTACTTGCTATTTCGGTCTTAATGATATGGCAGGACAGTTCATTGGATGGAGCCAATCAAATGGCCCTATTAATATCTGCTGCAGTAGCTATGCTGATAGGTTGGAGAATGAAGTATAGTTTCAAAGAAATGCTCAAGGGTGTAACGGATGCAATACACACTGCCCTTCCCGCCATAATAATCTTACTTCTTATTGGTGCTTTAGCAGGTACATGGCTAATTAGCGGAATTGTACCAACTATGATTTTCTACGGATTAAAAATTTTAAGTCCCACATTCTTTTTGGTTTCTGCCTGTATAATTAGTGCAATTATTTCCCTTGCTACTGGTAGTTCATGGAGCACCATTGCCACCGTTGGTGTTGCTTTATTTGGCATTGGAAATGCGTTGGGTATTACACCTGGATTAGTAGCTGGAGCAATTATATCAGGTGCATACTTTGGAGATAAAATGTCTCCAATGAGTGACACAACAAACCTAGCTCCTGCAGTGGCTGGTTCGGATTTGTTTACACATATCAAATACATGATGTACACTACAATTCCATCCATTACATTAACACTTATAATATTCTTGATATGGGGATTTTTCATTGAAACTTCTGGCAACGAAACCAATATTTCAGAAATGCTTAATTCCATAGAATCTTCCTTTTATATTTCTCCAATTCTATTCCTTGTTCCAGCAGTTGTTATTGGTTTGATAATTATGAAGGTTGACGCCATCCCTGCCCTCTTTGTAGGTGTACTATTGGGAGGTTTATTTGCAGTAATCTTTCAACCAAATTTAATAGAGAATTTAGGAAAGAAAAACAGCATGTTTCTTACTGGCGAAAACATTGAAAACTATGACATCCAATGGGATGAAGGCGCTGGAACAAAAGCAAACTACGACAACAAAGATGGCGGAACGTATAATCTTCTCGTCACTTCGCCCGAAGGCGAAAAAGTGGCTGCGGAAATTACATTACCTTATGGTCTAGAGTCTTTAGAAGAAACAATAAAAGTGACATCATCTGGAACCACAATAGAAGATTTGGGACTAACGCTACATGTATCTAGAAGTTCCTACTTAGAATCTGCCTACAGAGCGTCAATCAATGCTATGACACAAGATACATCTATCGACACTGGTAATGAGACGGTAAACGACTTACTTGGAACAGGAGGAATGTCTGGCATGTTAAATACTATATGGTTGATTGTTTGTGCAATGGCTTTTGGAGGTGTATTGGAAGCATTAGGAATGTTAAATAAAATCACACAAGTGTTAGTAAGTCGTGCAAAATCTACAGGCTCATTAATAGCTACAACTGCTGCCACAGCAATTGGATTTAATGTAACTGCTTCAGATCAATATTTAGCAATTGTAGTACCTGGAAAGATGTATGCTGATGAATACAAAAAAAGAGGGCTTGCTCCTCAAAACTTAAGCAGAACCCTTGAAGACGCAGGGACTGTAACCTCAGTTCTAGTTCCTTGGAACACCTGTGGAGCGGTCCAGTCCAATGTATTAGGTATCGCTACTGGAGAGTACTTATTCTATTGTTTTTTCAATTTGATTAGTCCTGTTATAACAATTACATTTGGATACTTTGGCATCAAAATTGCCAAACTCAACAATAAGAAATCAACATAATTTTTATGTTTGATTTAAATTTATTAATTTTACAACAATACTCAAAAAAGTCAAATTATGCGATCATTATTACTTTTAACACTTATAGCAGCAGGATCATTCTCATATGGTCAAAAAACATTCAAAGATCAGTTGCCGGAAAAGCCTAAATACACCGCAGATGTTGTCGATGAACAATACGGTATTTTGATGTATGAGCCTTTAAACATGGTGCTTGCAGGAGATAGTGTAAGATTAATAAATGGTTATGCAGCCCAAAATTGGGTGGAAGACACTTATGAAGATGGAACTTTATTACATAAAGGATATTATATCGATGGACTTTTGAAAGTTTATAAAAACTACTATCCAGATGGAACATTAGAGCGTTCTTTTGTGAATGTTGATGGCTACAGAGCAAAAGCAACTTTATACTACCCTAACGGATCCATTAAATCTCAAGTTCAATACAATGAAGGTGCCGCTCAAGTATGGACGGATTTCTTTGACAATGGTAACATTGAGTATTTCGAAGAATATCACAAAAGCATGATGTATCATATTGCTAAGAAGTCTTATTTCAAATCTGGACAAGCGGAAAGTTTGTTTGAGATGATCAATAAGAAAAAATTAGATTACACGCAAAATGAATTTTACGAGAACGGTACTAAAAAGTTAGCAGGTACGCTTAAATATGATAAGGATGCTTACGACTATTTTAGAACCGGCAAATGGGTTTATTTTAACGAAGCAGGTAAACCAATCAAAGACGAAGAATATACTGACGGTAAATTGAGTAAAACTAATACTCACTGATACTAAGTGTTGATGCAATCGGTTTCTAACAACCTCCCTAATTCTTTTTCAAACATAAAAGCGATCATCCTAGATTGGGATGGTGTTTTTCACAGCGGCTATAAATCTAGACTTGGTGAAAGTTTCTTTTCCGAAGCAGACAGCATGGGCATGAACATGATTCGCTTAGGTTATTATCTTAACAGCAGTTCCATTCCATATACCGCAATCGTTACTGGAGAAAACAATCCTACTGGTCAGTTCCTTGCAGAGAGAGAACATTTTGATGCCATCTTCTATAAAATTAAAGACAAGAAAATAATTGCAGATTACCTTCAAAAAGAAAAAGGTATTAAGCCCAATGAAATTTTGTTTGTTTTTGACGATATTTTGGATTTAAGTCTAGCTAAAATTGCAGGTATTCGATACTTAGTGGCTAGAAACGCAAGTAAACTTCTTCATGATTTTATCAAAAAAGAAAATCTATGTGACTTTGTCACAGCAAATGATGGTGGAAATCATGCCGTACGAGAAGTTTGCGAGTTTACTCTAGACCAACTAGGTATTTTTGAAAAGACCATGCGAACTAGAATTGAATATGGAAATACTTATCAAACTTACCTTTCTTCTAGACAATCTATTCCAACTCAGAAATACACTTTAAAACAAGGTGAATTAATAATGATCTGAAAGGATGAGTAGTCATCACAGAATACTTGGTGTTCCAGTCAACGCCACCAAAATTCAAATTAAAAGGGCTTATTTCAAAAAGGCCAAAGAACTGCATCCCGATGTAAATAAATCTCCTAATGCTGCTAAAGACTTTGCAAGATTAAATGAAGCCTACGAAGCATTAACCAATCCCAAGTACAAAATACCTAAAGTAACATTCAGACATAGGAAACAGAAGTCTAAAGAACAATTAAGAAGAGAACTACTAAAAAGAAAACAAGAAGCTGCAAGAAAACGTTCTGAAGAGATTATGCGAAAATATAGAGCCAGAAATGGTCAAATGAAACCAATTGACATTATGACAAGAGACTTAAAGAAAATTGGAAATTACTTATTAGGACTTATTGCTCTTTCATTTGTATGCTTTTGTCTTCCTATACTTTTTATTGGTAGTTTTTCGCTAAGTGATATTCTATTATCAAGTCAAATATTAATAGGCACACTAATATTTGGTATTTTCATTACATCACCAGGTTGGATAGGAATTATTACGTTCTATTTGTTTCCAGAGGAAAAGTAAACAACCCCTTACTTTCATCTCTTCTGATAATTAACTACTTTTGCAAAAAGAATCACATTTATGTTGAAATCAATGACAGGCTTCGGCCGTGCGGAAGCAACTGTAGGTAACAAGAAAATTACCATTGAGGTAAAATCTCTAAATAGCAAAGGAATAGATCTTAATATCAAAATCCCTAGTTTATTTAGAGCCCAAGAAATGCCTATTAGAACAATGCTTTCACAAGAAGTGTCAAGAGGTAAATGTGACTTCTACTTGTCCTACAACATGATTGGTGCTGAGCAAAATCACATTTTAAATCAAGATTTATTAGACAAGTATTACCAAGATCTGAAATCTTTCAGTGATGCTAAAGGCATCGCCAATACAGACCAAACTGACTTTCTTTCAATACTAATGAGAATGCCGGATGCTTTGGTTTCTAATAAGGAAGAACTTTCCAGCGAAGAATGGACTGAAACAGAAAAAATCATCAAGGAAGCAATAGCAGCATATCAAGAATTTAGATATGAAGAAGGTAAGTCATTATACAATGATTGAACAGAGAGAATTGAGAGAATTCACGCATTATTATTGCAGGTCTTGCAGTATGAGGATGAAAGAATTCAAACCGTATACGATAGCATTCAAAAGAATTTGCAGGACATTTCTGAACCTAAAAACATAGATCAAAACAGATTTGAGCAAGAGTTGATTTACTATTTGGAAAAATACGATGTTTCTGAAGAGAAAGTAAGACTTAAAGCACATTTAGAACATTTCATTCAAACTATGAACGATGATGGAGATAAAGGAAAGAAATTAGGATTCATTGGTCAAGAGATTGGTAGAGAAATAAATACTTTAGGCTCAAAAGCGAATCATGCAGAAATGCAAAAACTAGTAGTTTTGATGAAAGATGAATTAGAGCGTATTAAGGAACAAGTTTTGAATGTACTATAATCATGGCGGGTAAAAAAGCAATCATATTTTCAGCGCCTTCGGGAGCAGGCAAGACAACTATAGTAAGGCATTTGCTTGATGTAAGAGAAGATTTATCATTCTCCATTTCGGCATGTAGCAGGCCTAGAAGAAATAGAACTGAAGTGGATGGGGTCGATTACTACTTTTTAAGTGTGGCTGATTTCAAACGTAAAGTTACTAATGATGAATTTGTGGAGTGGGAAGAAGTCTACAAAGACAGTTTCTATGGTACTTTAAAAGCTGAAGTTGAGAGAATCTGGAGATTAGGCAAGACTGTGATATTTGATGTAGATGTGGTAGGAGGTAAAAACCTAAAAGCTTATTTTGGAGAAGACGCATTGGCAATTTTCGTAAAACCTCCAAGTATTCAACACCTGAAAGAAAGATTAAAAACAAGAGCTACTGAAACTGAGGAAAGTATTAACATAAGGATGGCAAAAGCAGAATCCGAAATGGGCTTTGCTGTTCATTTTGATTATGTTTTAACTAATGATCAGTTAGACAAAGCACTTTTGGATGCAGAAAAAGTTGTTGCTGATTTTTTAGACAATGAGTGATTATAAAATCGATATAAACAAATTACTTTGGGGAGAAAACCCTAGTAAAAGTCGAAAAATAGGACTATTTTTTGGAACTTTCAACCCCATACATGTTGGGCATTTAATCATTGCCAATTATATTGTTCACACTACCGACATGGATGAAGTTTGGTTTGTGGTAACACCACATAATCCACACAAAAAGAAAGCAAACTTACTAGCCGATCACCACCGACTTGCAATGGTACGTGAAGCAATAGATAGCAATCACAAGTTGAGAGCAAGTGATATTGAATTCAATCTGCCTCAACCTAATTACACCACCGATACCTTAGTTCATCTTAGGGAAAAGTACCCAAATTATGAATTCGCCTTGATAATGGGAGAAGACAACTTGAGAACATTCCATAAATGGAAGAACTACCAAGAAATTTTGGAACACCACCCTATTCTAGTTTATCCAAGAGTGAATACAATACAAGAAGATGAAACTTCTGCAACCATTGAGGATTTAAAACAACATTCTAGAATTATTAAATGTGACGCTCCTCTAATGAACCTTTCCGCCACTTTTATCAGAAACTCCATCAAATCTGGCATAGATGTAAAGTATATGCTCACAGATAGTGTCTATAAGTATGTGGATGAAATGAATTTCTACAAAAAGTAATTACATTGTAATTCCTACAGGACAATGGTCTGAACCAAACACATCGTTAAGAATAAAAGCATCTTCCACTTTATCGATTAAAGTATCACTGACAAGAAAATAATCTAAACGCCAACCTATATTCCTTTCTCTTGCATTCATTCTATAACTCCACCAAGAGTATTTAATTTCTTGTGGATAGAAATGTCTAAATGAATCTGTATAACCACCTTTCAGGAAATTATCCATACCTCCAATCTCCCACTCAGTATAACCAGCGGTTTTGTTGAAATTTGATTTTGGATTCTTCAAATCTATTGGTTGATGCGCAACATTCAAATCACCACAAAGTATGACAGGCTTTTTCTTTTCCAACTCTTGCATATGACTCAACAAATCTTTGTCCCATTGCATTCTGTAATCAATACGTTTTAATCCATTTTGACTATTGGGAACATAAGCTGTAAGCAAATAGAAATCATTAAACTCTGCTGTAATCAAACGACCTTCATTATCATGCTCTTCTATTCCTAATCCAGTAATAACGCTAATCGGTTCTTCCTTGGAAAGTATAGCAGTACCGCTATAACCTTTCTTTTCAGCACTGTAGCTTACAACATGATAACCATTCAATCCATCTAATGCCTCTAACACTTGATCATCTTGCGCTTTTGTTTCTTGAAAACAAATTACATCAGCATCCAATTCATGAATGATATCCACTAATCCTTTTTTAGCTACCGCTCTGATTCCATTTAAATTCCAAGAAATTAACTTCATATTTCAGTTGTTTTAGTTATTCTCCAAAGTTAATAATTCTTTGCTTAGAAGCATGAAATAGGTAATGAAACATACTCAAAGTTGGGTTACTTAGCATCATTAAAAAAATTCGAATAACCTAGACATTATCATACTTAAATTCAACCAATTAAATAATACTCAGACTTCTTACTTAATTGATTTGAAAATTCTTATCTTTGTCCTATATAATCGATAGTTCCAACCTTTTTAACCACTTACATTATGCCTTCAAATTTTAAACTCGTTCTAGGATCTATTTTAATTTCTTCTACTTTGTCCTTTGCACAAACAGGACCAGGAGGAGTTGG
The DNA here is from genome assembly GCA_913064955.1 of uncultured Flavobacteriales bacterium. Taxonomy (GTDB): domain Bacteria; phylum Bacteroidota; class Bacteroidia; order Flavobacteriales_D; family Parvicellaceae; genus Parvicella. The sequence continues at coordinate 5,219 of CAJYBK010000051.1, read as the reverse complement.
GGATAATACCTCTAATATATTTTGGTTGGATGCCAATAAAATACCTACAGGAACTTACGCTGATGGTGATGATTTAGATACTTGGGTTGATGTGTCTGGAAATGGTTTAGACTTAACTCAACCTACTGCCAACCTTACTCCTGAATTCAAAACAGGTATTCTGAATGGATATCCGGTTGTTAGATTTAATAAAACTAATGCTGATTATGGGCGCTTAAGAAGAACTGGTGTTGCCAGTTTCCCGACAACTGCAATTACAACAATAATTGTTAATCAAAATGCAGGAGAATCTAATGACGCTCTCATTTCATACGCATCAACTGCCAACCAAAATAATTATTTACTTTTCAATAGCGCAAGTTTAAACATTTACAGGAATACTAACGTAGGTTCAGGAGTTGCAGTAAATGATGGAAATTGGCATATTATTGACCACAATTGGAGAAGTTCTGATGGTGACAACCGAATTTGGCTAGATGGAACTCAAAATTACGCAGGTACTTTTCAAACAGGGACTTCAATCACTGCCAATGGATGTCTTGCTCTTGCTGGAGAACAAGATGCTATTGACGGAGCATATGATGCTACGCAAGCTCACTTAGGTGATTATGCCGAAGTTTTGGTATACAATATTAGTTTGAACCAAGCACAAAGAATTATTGTTGCCAATTACCTTGCCGCTAAATATAATATTGCAATGGCTGGCAATGATTATTTTGCATATGAAGCAACACATAGCATAAATGTGGCTGGAATCGGACGTGAAACTTCTACGGAATCACATACTGCTGCTATGTCTGATAACATATTACAAGTAGAAAATCCAAGTAACTTGGATGTAGATAAAGAATATCTCATTTTTGGTCATGATGGAGGTGACGTCTCTACTGCATGGACAACTACTGAAACTCCTGCTGGTGGTTCTATTCAAAGACTAGCTAGAGAATGGAGATTTAGTGAAACCAATGGTGACGTAGGAACAGTTGACTTTTTGATTGATATCGCCACATTTCCAGCTCCTACAGCAGGTTTTACTAAATATGCAATAATGGTTGATTCTGATGGTGACTTTTCTGCAGGTGCTGAAATATATGAAATAGGACTAGTAGCTGGAACAGAATATGACGTACAAGGTATAAATATTGCAGATGGGGATTATGTGTCCATTGCTATTATTGATCCGGAAATACAATTCACGCTTGACAAGTCTAATGGATTTGAGCCTGCAAATGCGGTTGTCTCTATCGAATTAAACTATGTTCCTAGGACAAATGTAACCGTGGATTTCACTACTGCAGATGGAACTGCAGTTGTAGCTCAACCAGATTATACCGGAGCTGCTGCATCTACTGCAACCATACTAGCAGGTAATAGCACAGGAAGTATAACTGTCTTAATTAACGATGATGCCGTGGTAGAATCGGATGAAACATTCACAATAACACTAAGTAATCCTGGATCTGGTGTTACTTTAGGAACCAATACCGTTCATACCTATACTATCAAAGATGATGATGATGCAAGAAAAATATATTTTGACTTAGCCACAAATTCTGGAGATGAGAGTATTTCGCCTGTTTCTGTTACTGTCTCTATGAACACAGTATCCGCTACAGATGTTACAGTTGATTATACAGTAACCGGAGGTACAGCTACATCAGGTGCTGGTAACGATTATATACTCACTTCTGGAACAGTTACTATTATTGGAGGTTCTGGATTAACCACTGGGTCTTTTAATTTCACCGTAAATGATGATGCAATCTATGAAAATGGCGAGACAATCATAATCGAATTGAGTAATCCTCAAGGTTGTAATTTAGATTTACCTACTGGTTTTGGAAATATTGGCACCGGTTTTACAGAGCATACTTACACTATTATAGATAATGATACGCCACCTGTAATTCAATTCACTACTGCATCAGGATCTGGAGCAGAGTCGGTTACTCCTGCAACAATTGCTGTATCTCAGAACACTATTTCTCAAGCAACTTCTTCCGCAACATATACTGTAGCTAATGGTAGTGCTTTAGGCGGTAGTGATTATACATTTGCAAGTGGAACTGTAACCATTGCTGCTGGTTTGACAACTACAAATTTATTAGCTTCAATTATCGATGATGGTATCGAGGAACTTCCTGAAACATTTACTGTGACCTTATCTGCTCCTATGAATGCTACATTAGGTGCAAACACTTTATTTACTTATACTATTATTGACAATGATCAATTTGGATATTTAGGACCAGGAGGTGTAGGTGACGCTACCAATAACAAATTATGGGTAAGGGCAGATGCAGAAGTTTACAATGATGCCGGTACTACTCTGTCAACTACGGGACAGTCCGTTCAGGAATGGCATGATCAATCTGGAAACAACCACGATTTATCTCAACCAAATGCTACTTTCAAGCCAAATTACATTACGAATGTTCTTAACAGTAAGCCAGTAATGCGATTCAACGTTTCAAACAATAGAATCAGAAGACTGGCATTTAATGATTTTCCTACTTCTAGTATAACAACAATTAGTGTTGGAAATACTACTCAAACAGGAGAAGCCCATGTATCTTATGCCACCACTGGAGATAATAATAATTATCTATTGTTTAATTCAGGTAATCAAACTACATACATCGCTGGTTCAAATGCCGCAAGTGGACAAGCTTTTAATGATGGGAATTGGCATATTCTTGGACACACATGGAAAAGTTCAGACGGTGAGAATAGGATATATCGTGATGGCTCTCAAGTTTATACAGGAACCTTATCTACTGGCGCGACTATTACCGCAGGTGGATGTTTGGCTTTGGCTGGAGAACAAGACAATGTAGATGGCGGTTATTCCACAGCACAGGATTATCAAGGTGATATTGCAGAAACCATTATTTACAATACCAAATTAAACACTGCTCAACGAATTATCGTCAACAACTACTTGGCCGCGAAATATAGTCTTACAATTACTAATGACTTCTATAGTTTTGAAGGTACTTTTGGAAATGAAGTAACCGGTATAGGAAGAGCGGATGCAAGTAATTTTCATTTGGATGCACAAGGCTCCGCTATTGTTAGAGTTAACAATCCTTCAAGTTTAGATGATGGTGATTATTTAATTTGGGGACATAATGATGTTGACCTCAGAACAGGAGCTTATGAGTCACCTTGGTTGGGAGAATTACCTACCGGAGTAAACAATTCATTACACAGAGTTTGGAGAACGGATGAAACTGGTGATGTTGGAACGGTTTCCGTCAAGTTTGATGTTTCAAGTTTAATTATTGGTGCTTCAGCCGATTTAGTGCTTTTGGTTGATACAGATGATGGAGACTTTGCAAATGCATCAGTTATACCGCTTTCTAGTTTCTCTGCTCCTTATGCTACATTTGACGGTGTAGATTTCAGTGCTGGAAATTGGTTCACACTAGGTTCAACAACTACATTTAACTCTTTACCGATAGAATTGGTAAGTTTCAAAGCACAATTAAATGATAATCAAGTAGATTTAACTTGGCAAACAGCTTCTGAAATCAACAACGATTACTTTAGTGTTCAACGTTCCGTGAATGGCGAAGATTGGGAAACAATAGCTGTAATAGATGGAGCGGGTAACTCTTCTACTCTATTAAATTACGCTGCAGTAGATACTAATCCTACCAATGGAATTTCTTACTATAGATTAAAACAAACAGATTATGATGCACAGTTTACTTACTCGCAAGTTGAAACAATTGTGTTTGAAGAATCATTTGGCTCTGAAGTATTGGTTTATCCTAATCCTACTAGTGACCAAATCACCTTAGTATGTGACCGTTCAGAAATGAAGCAAATCGTAATTCTTAATTCACTTGGACAAGATGTGACTAGATTTACTTCCGTTCAAAACCAAAACGAAACGACATGTGTTATTGATTTTAATAACCTATCTAATGGATTTTACTTTGTAAAAACAAAAACAACTATTACAAAAGTTAGTAAGAAATAATTATAACCTAAGTGATACTTTTAAAAAGTCCGACTGTTTCAGTTGGACTTTTATTTTTACTTGTATATTTATTGTATTAAAATTCTTTACCTATGAAAAAACACCTTTTAATTCTAGCCTCCACCTTTGCACTTTTCAACTGTTCTTCTCCTTTATCTGACTTAGCGATTTCTGACCCTAGTTTGGTCTACCCAAACATCAATATAGTTATAGACAATACAGATTACGGTATCGGATCTTCTGCTAATGTATGTTTGAATGATAAAAATGCAGCATTTATAGAATTAAAAGAAGGCGAAGTAAATATCAACGGTCTAGCTGCAAAGTACAGCTTGGGATGCTACTCCAATAATATGGCTGTAAAAGCTGGAGAAAAATATGAAGTAGAAATTGTATTGGCCGATTCTACCGGTTATTTAAGTGAGGTAGTTGTTCCTGCTGAATTTATAAAAGTAAAGCACCCCATTAAGATCAAAGAGAATGAATCATTCGAGGTGAACTGGGAAGACAATTATACAGGTATTTCCAAAGTTAGGTTTGAAATAAAAGATTCAACAGACAATTGGATTACGATATTTGAAACGGATATACCGGACAACGAAGTCATCATTGCTGACATGATTTTTCCTAACTACGATATTACTGAAGGTAAACTAATCCTATCAAGGGAAAAGCACGGATCCTTGGCAGATGGTTTTGGAGGAGGTGGAATTAATTCTAAATCGTCTTTTTCTAGATTGATTAAGATTCAATAGGAATGCCAAAGAATTTTAAATCCTTCGCTCAATTAATACAAGACGGTTATGATCAAATAAGCATTGTACAGTCCTTGTGGAGTGGATATGGCAATCTATATCGATTAAAAAATAAAAATGGTTCTGCTGTAATTGTAAAACATATTAATCCCCCTGAAAATCAAAATCATCCTAGGAAATGGAATTCATCTGTTGCACACCAAAGAAAACTGAAATCTTATAACATAGAGTATCATTGGTACAAAGAGTTTGGTCATTTGACCAACGATGCTTGCAGAATTCCCAAACTGCTTTTTGCAGAGTCCCAAAGAACAGAGCAAATTCTGGTATTGGAGGATTTGGCAAACGCAGGCTACCCTACCTTAAGTAGTTCTATATCTATTAATACTGTAAAAGTTGTTTTAGGTTGGTTAGCCAATTTCCACGGAACATTCCTTAGAAAGGAATCAAAAGGATTATGGGATGTTGGATCCTAT
>CAJYBK010000050.1 GCA_913064955.1 uncultured Flavobacteriales bacterium | reverse complement strand
CAGTTCTTTAGGGGTACCTGGACAGCAGTATGATTACTCAGTAGTAATAAAAGAATTGAATCCTGATCAGGACGTGGAGCAAGCAATGGATATTAATCCAGTTTGGTATGAGGAGTATTTTCCAACTACCTCCTCGATGAGCGGATATGGATTTAACTTATCTCAGGAGTTAATTGAAGGTGCAACTTATATCTGGCAAATTGTTGCGCATACTGAAACACAGGAAGTTGCAAAAAGTGAAATTAGAACCTTCTACGCTCCCTCATTGCTGGATCAGTTTAATGCTGGCGGAACAAAAGTTTCTGTAGTAACATTAAATGGCTCAGATTTATCTGATATAAGTGGTGTTGGACGAGTGAATTTATCGGATGCGCCTGGTGATTTTGCTGAGTTTGAATTTGAACACTTTAATATAGAGGACATGGCAGGTAGTATGGTCATGGTTGGTGGAGAAGCGATATTCGATTTGTCTTCAAGAGACTCATTGATGATTGATGGTTCATCTTCTGAAAATGGAAACGCACACTTACATTTTTTACAGGGAAAAATTAACTCAGGAGGAGTTGCTATTCAAACACAAGCAGTTTGGAAGTTTCCTCACGCTACAACAGATAATCAAATTAGATATGTCAAGTCAACTCCAAGTTGGTTGACAGTATCAAGTGACAACACATTTAATGGAGAACTTAGCTTAAATGGTCAAAGTAATTATGAATTACTCGAGTTATATGAGTTTGATATGATTCTTAATAGTGACTCTAAGTTTATCATTGTAAATAATGAGTTTACTTTAAGTCTTAACGGTAGTTTATCAACTAATGAGAATGTAAATACAGATAACGGTTCTCCTTACACTATAACATTTAATAACGCATCTCAATTGTATTATATGCAATTGAATAATTTAATGAATTCGAGTACGAATTACCTTAAACCTGTTGAGAGTTTTGGGCTAGGGTTTTATCCTAATACAGCAATTCTGGACATGTCGGAAGGTGAATCACCAGGTAAGCTAGCTGGTAATGTTTCATGGAAAGGAATTTACATTTCAGAATTTTTGGCACGTTTTCATTTGGACGGAATGGATGAGTCAGGTCAATTAATTGTATTTGCTGACATAGATCGAAATGTTAATCTAAATGGTGATACGGAATTGTGGTTGTCCAATCAGGGTTTACATTGTGATTATGAATATGTTTTGGACGAAACCGGAACCACATTTAATGGTTTTGTAACAACATTATCAGGAAACCTTGAAGTAGACAATAACGAAGTAAGTAATAGTAAATTACAAGGTAGTATTAAATTACCTGTAATTCACAAAACAGATAAGTTTGACTTTGAAATTCCAATTGTAAACGAAGGACTTGCTGTTGGCTATTTAACGCAGGATTTAACGAATAGAGATTTAGTTTTTAATCCGTACGGAGGAGAAAACAGGGTTAATGTATCAATAAATCGAGCTGTATTTGCAGATAATGAGAGGATTGACTTGGAAATTGATGCTGAATTAGTCGGAATCAATGCTATGGTTACTGGAGTGGATGACTTTAGGGTGTATGGTAATAATTTGATAGGGATTGGAAGTGTTAATGGTTCTGTAGCGCTAACAAATCAGGCCGCAGGTTCTTATAAAGGGTTTGCTGCCCAAGTTATTTCTGTTGGTGCAGCACTTCATAATGGAAGTTACGTGTTTTCTTACGAAACTCAGATTGATATGGGGGATGGTGTTGTTGGAGAAGATGGACCTCCGGTATTGGCTATCTCCAGTATTGAGCCAGTTGGAAGTTCGGTTGATTTGCCCCCGGTTGATGCAGGTAATCCATTACCTGAACCAGCAATTTCAATTCCTGCTAACACAGATGAAAATCAATCTACATTAACAGTAGATGAAATGTACATCGCAATTGATAATCCATTGGTTGAGTTGGAGGGATATATTAAGTTAACTAACAATGATCCTAATTGGGGAACATCTTTTCGTGGAGGTATTAATGGAGCTCTGAAAATTCCAGGTCGAATAGAAGTAGGTTCTAACATTATTTTTGGTGACAGAGAAGGTACTAAGTTTTGGTATTTTGATGCCTATTTTAATGATACTGAAGGATTAGGAGTGCAGGTTCCTCCTTATTTCAATGTGGTAGCGATGGAAGGAAGAGCTTATCATCACATGTCCAAAAGTGATAATGAATATGTGGTTGATCCTAACCTTGCATTTGGTGCTGCACTTTATTTGCAACTAATTGATAACGCTCAACAGGGGGCACTTTTTGCTATCGATGCAGGTGCAGAAATCAGTATCGAAGAGTCCGGTGATTTTATTTTTAGTATTAATGGGGCAGGTTCATTTTTAAATGTGAATAGAAGATCGGCTACAGGTGGCGCAATTGCATCAGAAGTGGCAGAAACGGTGGTGAGTGAGGTCATGGAAGCTGTTGGTCCTATTGAATTTTCTCAAGATATTGGTGGTGGAACTTTAACAGTTAAAGCAGAAACGCTAACAAAAGGAGAACTGAAATACGCGAAGGACGATTATGAATTTACCATTGGTGGAGATGTAGGCGGAACTCCTGCTGTCAATTTCGGGTTTGAAAAAGGTGATGGAGCACTAGCATTTGGAGCCAATGCAAATGGAGACTTTGATGTTAGTTTAGCCAAAGGAAGTGATAACATAGGAATTGGTTTGCAAGGAAGTAACGCAGGATATTTCAATCTTAGTTATGAAGATGTTTCGATTAGTTCTGAAGTTAATGTTTCTGAAGCAACTGGTTCGCTTGCAGTAGGGTATGATGGTAGGTCTATCGCTATTGGTAAAACAACTAATGGAGGATTTCTGGATTTAACACTTTCTGATGATATCATGTTTAAAACAGGATTTGATGGAGCAGAAGAATCTGGATATTTAGGTATGAAATATGGCACTAACAACTTTGATATTTCAGGTAATAATTCTACAGGAGAAGGCTCCATAGCGCTTAAAGTGGATGGGGTAGAAATGGACTTTGATGTTAATACCCAGGAACAATCTGGATCATTTAGTCTGGACGTTGGTAATACTTCAATTGCTGCATCAGCTGTTGCTCAAAAAAGTGGTTCTTTCTCATTCTCAGACGGAGCACTTAGTGGTGCGATAGCTGTAGATTTAGAATCCCAATCAGGATTATTGGATTACAGTTATGATCAGGGCAATAAACAATTTCATGCAGAAGTTAATGACGGCACGCAAGGGCAATTGAAGTTTGTGCACAATGATTTGGAATTTAACATGCATGGCTCTACCGATGGTGAGAATGGTGGAATTTCTTACAAGAACGGAACCAATCAATTAGCTCTCGAAGCTGATAAGCCAAATGGTACAGGTAGAATTCTTTATGATATCGAAGGAGATTATTTTGAGGCAAATGTAGCAAGTGACACTGGCTCAGTTCAATTCAAAAAAAGTGAAATTGACTTTACGGTTGGTATGACCAATCAGGGGTCGGGAGCAATTCTTGTTAAAAACGGATCTAAGGAATTGAATGTTTATGGTAATATTCCAAATGAGGCTGCGTCAATTAGTGTTGTAGATGGAAGCGATGAATATAGTGCAAGTACGGATTTTCAAAATAACAGTCATAATGTACTTGTGAAAAACGGAGGAAGCGAATATGAGATTCAATATTCACCAACCAATCAATTGGCGAGATACAAACAAGGAACCGAATTAGATGTTTATGCAAAAAACGAGGACGGAGACTACGAAGTAGGGACTTCTTACCAAGGTCATACGGTTACAGCTGCATATACTGATGGTGTAAAATCAATTGCATATGTTGGTTCCGGTGTTGAAGTAGCGCTCTCTGAAGTAGACGTTGAGGTTAAGTATTCTGGTCATTCCATTTATGCTTCGGAAAGTGAATTAAAAATTGACGGGTCAACTATTCAGCAACTTGCAGCAAGCGTTTCTTACACTCATACAGAAGTAATTAATGATGTAACTACAGTTTTTACCATTTCAAGTGGAGACATAACGGTTGCTGTAGATAAGTCAGGAAGTACAATTCAATTAGAAACGAATTTACAATTTAATGACGGTAGCATTACTTTGAACCACTCAGGAGAGACATACAAAGTGTTTAAGTTATTAGATAAATATGGTGTAGAATATCAAGATTATGCAGGGTCATATGAGAATGGTACGGTTCAATTATCTAAAGGAAGTGACAAAGAATTAACAGTCAGTGAAACTTCACTTGATTTGAAATATGACAATTATGAAATAGGCGTAACGGAGGATTCGTTCACTTTTCAAGATGGTACACATTCCGCAAGTTTGAGTTCAGATGAATTAAGATTAACAAGGAACGATAAGGAGGTATATCTGTCTAATACGGAGTGTGGTGTAATTTTGGGTAGTGATAAATCACTAGTACTAACTAATAATTCTGCCGAAATTGAGTTTGAGAATTACAATGCTGGATTTGCCATGGACGGTTATGTGCATTATTCAGACGGTACTAGAGATTTAGCGCTTGCCGAAACAGGTCTTACAATAAGTGATGATAATAAAAGCTTGGCACTTATCAACGATAACGGTGTGCCGGAGATTCAGTTAATTAATGGTCAAGATTTATTCGAGGTAAGCAGAAAGGGGTTTGCAGTTGAGTACGCAGGTAAGAGATATGCTGTAAATGAAGAGGAGAATTTAAAAATTGACATTGATAGCGATAAGTATCTGCTGTTAAAAACGAATGAAGCGTCCTATGTGCAAAACGAAACTTCATTAATTGTTGGAGGAGATGAAAACTTTTTAGAACTAAAGCATGGAGTAAGATCAATTGCACTTACGCAAGACGACAAAATTCAATATAGCGACAACAAGTATACAGCATGGCTGAGTAAAGATTTAGAAGCATCTGTTACTGACGGTGAAAGAACACTGGGATTGTTTTCTGAGTCTCATTATTTAACTTTTGAGCAAGGAGATTATGGCTTTGGAATTAGAGGTGGAAGCGGTGGTAACAAGCCTGGTGTTGATGTTACCGCTTACGGAAATACAATTTATGTTGAAGGTGAAAGAAACACAGATGTAACCGGTGGGATTTCTTCTCCCGATTATGGTGAGGCTAACTTAACAGTAAAAGCCAATAAGGATTTTGAGGCTAGGTTTATCAAAGACGGTAGTGTCTATGGATTTAAGAAAGGAGACGGAATAGTCATTCCTATTATGGGAACTGAACCTGAGGAGCCAGAACCTGAATATTTGGCTGGTTCTGGAAGTGTTGAAGCAACTGATGGTCCTCAATACTTGACCAATAGTGTTGCCGATGCTGCCGGAGGTTCCATTAAAGGTATGGCAGAGTTGTCATTTAATAGTAAAACAAGTCACTTAGTGGCAAATGCTGCTATTGAAGGAACAAGCCCAGTTTGTATCAAAGGAGCAATGTCTTTGGATGTTAACCCTAGCAGATTCAAATTAGATATTGGTACAGAACAACAAAGAGTTGAAATTTTTCCTACTTGTTCTGGTTTTGGTGGAGGAGGCTGGTTCGGCTTAGAATCAACGCCTGCTAATACATCTGTGAATGTAGGTGTTTTTGTTGCATGGAGAGCAGGAGCAAGTGTGGAAATTGGAAGTGATTTCTGTGGTGCCGGACTATCAGCCGAGGCATATGCTGAGCTAGGCGCTAGAGCTATTGCGGATATTTACCCTTCATTTTCACTAAAAGAAGCAGCTATATGGGTAGAAATTTATGCCGCCTTAAAAGCTCGCTACTGGTGTTCAGGTGCAAGCGGGAGTATTACCATTGCTTCAATTGGTTTAAGAGGAGACTTAATTGCTAAGTTTTATGAAAATAAGACAAATGTAAGTGGTAGTTTGGCAGGTTATGTTACCGTTTTGGACATAGTTTCAGCGTCTTTTGATTTAGGGTTTAATATGGATTTATAGAATGAAGTTACTTAGTTATATATTGATATTATTTTTCCCGATTACACTAATGGGTCAAGGAAACGCTAAAGCAGCATTGTTTGTATCCAATAATGAGAAAGGTGATGCCGTAATGGTTAAATGGTTGTATTCTGATGTGTATCATCCAACTGGATTCGATGTGTACAGAAGTGCAGGTAAAGATGACTGGGTTAAGATAAGTTCAGCCCCTGTTACTTTAAATAAAAATGCGGATGATTCTAAATATGATGACGAAACTAAGCAACTATATCAAGCGATAACAAAAACTCCTTACGATGAATTTAGTACAAGTATCGCAAGAGCCTTTGTTTTAATAAAAGCTATTTATAATAACCAGTTTGCCAATGAAGTGGGGATCTTTTATGAAGATAAAACAGCGAAAATAGGCCAGACCTATAAGTATAAAATAACTAAACATAATGAATCTAAAGTGACTGCTGAATCTGAAGAAATAACATGCGGTGTTTTTGATGAAGCATTTGAACCTCAGGAAGTAATTTTTGAAAGAAATAAAAAGTTTATTGCCCTTAGTTGGAAGCCGGATGTATATAAATATTATGGAGTTGATATTTATAGAAAAGAGATTGGTGCTGGTGACTTCACCAAACTTACAAGTGTAGGACCAATAACAATTGACATTAGAACCCAGAAGAACTATAAAAAATCTGATGTGTTTTATTCAGATACCACTGTAAATAATGAGAAAGGTTATATATATAAATTGGTTAGTATCAATTATTTTGGTCAAGAATCAAGATTTACAGAAGAGTTTACGGTAGCAGTAAAGGATTTTATTCCACCAACAAGTCCACACAGTTTTAAAGTTAGAGCATTTTCTGTTGAAGGTTTTGCAAGATTGACTTGGGATGCAATAGAAGAAGCGGATTTGAATGGGTTTAATATCTATACAAGTCAAGATCCGGAGGCAACATTTACTAAACTGAATACTCAACTTTTGTCCAAAGAAACAAAAATGTTTGATGCCAAAAACCTACAAGTTGGAGGTCATTACTTTGTGGTTTCTTCTGTTGATATTGCTGGAAATGAAACTCCTTCAGGAATGATGTTCGGAGAAGTAAGAGATATAGAGCCGCCAATTGCACCTAGAAATTTGGAGAGTAAGCCAGAATCTGGTAAAATCACTTTGACTTGGACCGCTAATACGGAAGGAGATTTAATGGGGTATTATATTCAGAAGTCATTAAGTGATTCTAATAACTTGGATAATCATTATGTAATTCTGAATAGTGAAATTTGTACTGACAATCGTTATGAGGTTATTATACCTAAAAATGTGAAAAATGAATTTGTTTATAGAGTCGTTGCGGTTGATACATTGTACAATATTAGCAAGCCGTCTATAAACTCTCTGGCTCAAATGCCTGATGTTATCCCTCCTAAAAAACCTGTATTGTCAAATGTGGGAATCTCTAAAGATACAAGTACTATCTTGGTTTCTTGGATTGCTAATGCTGATGCTGATCTGGCAGGGTACAAATTGTTTAGACGCCTGTTTAATGATTCTATCTTTACTCAAGTGAATTATAGTTTGATTCCAAAAGATGTTAATGAATACAAAGATCGATCTGCAGAAATGGGCCGTCAATATGTTTATGCAGTGAAAGCTGTCGATAATTCTAAAAATGAATCAGATTTATCTAATGAGTTTAATTATACATTAAAGAAGAAAACTAGTAATTCGACCATAACCGTTACTAAGTATGAATATTCTTCCAGAAAAAAGGAAGTATTGATTCAATGGAAATGGCAGGGTGAACAAGAATTAAAAGGATATGTGGTTTATATGATGTCTGATGACGGCATTTTGAAACCTTTTACAGGATTGAGTGAATCAAATGAATTGAGAACCAAACAAGTTTTAGACGCAAAGAAAACTTTTGAAATAAGAGCGTATACACTAAAAGGGGAAATTATCAAATCCAAACTTTTTGTAGTAGACGCAAGAAAAATATAGATTATGAACGCTTATAAACATAATATGAAAACAACAATTAAAATTTTATCATGCTTAGTAGGTTTTTCTACTTTAGGAATGAACATAACTGCACAAGTTGGTATTGGAATTGCTAACCCACATCCTAATTCGATTTTGGACATGACCAATATCAATAACAAAAGAGTTGTTATGCCAAGAAGTTCGGTTACGCCTACAACTTCGGCTACAGATACTGTAGGTATGTTGATTTATTATAATGATGGACTATATCTTAGAGATTCTGTAGCGTTCAATCATATTAATCCGTGGAAATATAAATACAACGGGGCAACAGCTCAAGGTATATCTTTCAACCCAACTTCATTGGTTGGTGTTGGAGTAGGAATCAATACTGCGGATTTATTGGGGTTTATGCATGTATCTGCAACAGGTAAAGATGTACTTGCAACAAGTAATTCTGCAGCACTATTCATAGGAAACACAACTACAGGTTCGCATATGATCTTTGATGCAGATGAGATAATGGTTAAAACAGGTCCAGCTACCGGTGGAACACTTAAATTGCAGGAGGGTAAAGGTAATGTCCAGTTAGGTCAGGATATTCTTAATAATGCTGATTCTGCATTTTCTTATTTACATACTAAAATAGGATCGGCTACCCAGAACAAATCTTTAACAGTTTATGGGAATGCAAATGTCGTAGGTAAAGTTAAAGAAAGCGGCAATGATTTACTTCCTTCGGGTTCAATCATAATGTGGTCTGGCGCTACAATTCCAGCTGGTTGGAAATTATGTGATGGAACCAATAGTACTCCTAATCTTTTGAACAGGATGATTTATGGAGGACAACCTGGTGGAACTAATTATAATACAGCACAAGGTTCAGATACTAGGAGTTTGACTGTTGCAAACATTCCTAATCATACTCATAAGGGGTCAACAGATGCTTTGGCTGGAACTGCTGGAGGAGCGCATAATCATACAGGTCATACGACTGCAAGAGCGGATAATGATGATAATGATACTCCACATAATTTTCTTACTTATGATGGGACAAATTATTACCTTAATTATATTGATATTCGTAGTAATGGGAGTGAGCATACGCACGATATCACTACAGATGAATGTTTGTCATGTGCCGCAGCGCCCATTGATATGAAATCTGCCTATTTTGTGTTGGCGTTTATTATGAAAATCTAGTGTTTTAACTAAAACTCTTTTAATGATACGATTAAATAGATACATATTATTTCTCTCCTGTTTTATAGGTCTCCTTGGAAGTTACTTTTCACAGATAGATCATACATACAAGGTTGGCGAAATTCTAAAAGTAAACCCAGGTACAAAAATGTATATTGTGGGTGATTTTACGGATTTATCAAATGTTGACTCTGTATTAAATCAAGGTGATGTGTATTTTAATGGTGACATCACTAATAATGGTTCGAAGCAAATTTTTGGTGCAATAACTTCTGAAGGTAAAGCTCATATTACTGGTGTTAAGAGTACTATAGCTGGAACAGATCGTATCAATTTTCATAATTTAGAAGTTAATTATAATGTTTCAACAGACACGCTAAATTTAAACAAGTTTATAATCGTTAACGATACTTTGTTATTGAGCAGTGGAAATATTTATTTGAATGACTCCATTGAATTACTAAACCTTTTGGGAGTTTCTTCACCAGGAGGATTAATTGGAGAAACTGGCGTAAATAGATTACATGGCCCAAGTTTTATTAAAGTCACTAATGTCCCATGGAATGTACCAGGAAATAAAACCTATGAATATTTGAAAGGGATAGGATTAAGCATGAATATATTATCCAATTTAGGGACAAACTCACCTCATATTTATAGATATAATTTTATTCAAGATTGCGGAGGCTACGCGGGTTCTATAAATCGAACTTTTGAAATCAAGAACTTGTCATCTACTACTGGAGAAGCTGATAATTTCTCTGTGAAATTTCATGATCCAGAGGAGCAAGGTTTTTTGACAGATTTGGATAGTATTCATGTATATTATTCTAACGATAATCGCGATACTTGGACAGATATAGGAGGTACTTATAATAGTGGAAGTGCAGATAATGCGCTTACAACTAAAACGTTAAATAACAATACTTTTATTACAGGAGCCAAAGACTCTTGTGACTATGTTCCTTTTATTCAGTTTAATCAGGTAAATGCAAATGTGGTTCCTACTGATACGCTTTTTGCTGTTACTACTGCTCAGTCATGTGATTCTTCAGATGTAAATGTTCAAGTCATTGGCGATCCTGGAAAATACTTCTGGATAAGACCAACAGGTAGCCCTTTACCAACAGATAGTGGCGCGTATCATACTTTTTCGGAATTGGGTACTTACACTTTAGTTTTGGAAGATAGAAGAGGGTGTATTGCTACAAGAGATTTAACGGTTACCAGCGCTCCAAATGGGAATGCAGATTTTACTTATACTTCACCAAATCTTTGTGACGGGGCGCAGTTTAATTTTACGCCAGATACAGCAAACAATGTGGCTTATACATACGAATGGGATTTAGATAATAATGGATCGTTTGAAACACCATCATATCAAGTTTCTACTTATAGTTTCCCGGGAGATGGAGTTTATTCTGTAGGTCTGAAAGTAACAACGGACATTGGATGTTCAGTTTCTACAACAGAACAGATTATTATACAACCAATCCCAGTTGCTAGTTTTACTGCAAGCACTGCTTGCCCTGGAAGTGCTATTTTATTTGATAATAATTCTACCGGGAACCCAATGGCAGGTGTGAGTCTATCTTGGGATTTTGATGGGAATGCTACTACAGATACAACCACTTCAGGTAATGGGCAAGGGGTAGGTGGTGATGCTACTTATGTTTTTGCAAACGAGGGTTCGTATAATGTTACTTTAACTGCAGCCTCAAATGGTTGTAATTCTTTACCATTTAATTCAACAGTGACTGTATTACCCTTACCTAGTCCGGATTTTACTTTTACAAATGCTTGTGAAAGCCAACCTGTTCAGTTTACAAATGCTTCAACTATTTCAGATTTTTCAACAATGTCTTACAACTGGAATTTTAATTCTCCTGTTGGACCATTCTCCACATTGGAAAATCCAAGTTATACATACACCAGTACTAATTCATACGCAGTAAACTTGCAAGTAACAAGTTCTAATGGATGTATAAATGATACAACAATAACTGTAGATATTGATGAAAACCCAATAGCAGATTTTACCTTCACAAATGAGTGTATCAATACAGGAATTTCATTCGCTGATCAATCTTCAGTAGGGAATGGTACAATTACATCTTGGAATTGGGACTTTGACAATACCAATACATCGACTAACCAAAATGAAGTAGAAACTTTCAGTACGGCCGGAACTTATCAGGTTGAATTAACTGTTGCAACAACTCAAGGATGTGCAGCCTCTATTGTGAAAACTGTTACCGTTTATGATGGTCCGATTGCGTCTTATTCTACAAATAATCAATGTGTTGGAAATATGGTCAATTTTGCAAACACATCAACCAATTCAGTTTCATATTTATGGAATGTTCCTAGTTTGGGACAAACCTCTACAGCGACAAGTCCTTCATATACTTTTGCAAGTCAAGGTTGGAAAGTTGTCAATTTACAGGCGACTTCGAGCAATGGTTGTGTAGGAAGTTTTGTAGATTCAGTTGAAATTTATCCTTTGCCAAATATTGGTTTGGGAGCAAGTAATACAACCTGTGGGACTAGTTATATTTTAGATGCAACAGACGGTGGAAATAATGCTGGAGCAACTTACTTTTGGAATACAGGAGCAACAACTCCGCAGTTCACTGCTACTTATAATGGAACCTTCAGTGTTACCGTTACTTCCTCAGTTGGTTGTATCGCAAATGAATCTACTACTGTGACACTTAACTCTGCAGTTGTGCCAAATATAACGGATCAAAGTGACTGTGATTTAGTAACACTAGATGCGGGGTATCCAGGCTCAACTTATTCTTGGACCGGACCTTCAGGTTTTACATCAACTAGTCAAACAGTTGATGTAACTAACTTAGGAACTTCCACTTATTCCGTAAGTGTAACCGACCAAAATGGTTGTGTTGGTTCTGCCAGTGCCAACGTTACAATTTCAACAAGTTCACCTGTTGCTTTTGGACCCGATCAAGTAAAATGTTTAGGAGAAGTTATTACTTTGGACGCAGGAACACCGGGGTCAACCTATTCATGGAGTTCGTCATGGGGATTAACAGGATCAAGTCAAACAATAAATGTTTCTCAAGATGGTTTTTATTCGGTTGAGTTGACAAATGCAGCAGGCTGTGTTTCTGGCGATACTATTCAATTTACTTTTAATACTTCGCCAATTGTTAATCTTGGAAATGATAATGCTTATTGTTTGAATCATTCTTTGAATGCGTTTTCCGCTAACTCAACTTATTTGTGGAATACATTGGACACTCAGCCAAATATTACGGTTAATTCTACTGGGCAATACTTTGTGGAGGTTACAAATACAATTACGAGTTGCGTTACAAGAGATACGATCAATTTAGTAATTAATCCACTACCAGTTGTAGATTTAGGTAATGATACAATTCTTTGTAGTTATCAGAGCGTGTTATTAGAATCAGGTGTTCCGAGTGCTACTTATCTTTGGAATACAGGAGCAACATCCCAAAATGAAACAGTTGCTTCGACAGGTTTATACAGCGTGCAAGTTACTGATGGGAATGGGTGTGTTAATGATGGTGAGATTAATGTAACCGTAAACCCAATTTTTACATTTGACTTAGGCGCAGATAGACCATTTTGCGAAGGTTCTTCAGTTGTTTTAGATTTGGATACGGTATTTGTAGGTGCCTCGTATTCTTGGTCTTTAGTTTCAGGTGTTGTAAGTAACACAAATTCATATGCCGTTGCTGACACAGGTATAGTTTACTTGGATATCGTCAATGCGAATGGTTGTTTAGCATCTGATTCAATAAACATACTTCCTTCCAATTTAGCATTATACGCAGTTTTCTTGGCTGATAGCAAAGTTGTGCTTGGTGATAGTATCATTTTTATTGATTTGTCTTATCCTAAGCCGTATACCTTAGAATGGGATATGGGCAATGGATACACAACAACAGATTCAATGCCTACCTATGCATATTTTGTCCCAGGAGACTACGATGTTTCATTGACCGTAGATAACGGGTTTTGTGAGGCTGTAAGAACCAAAACTATTACCATAGAGCCTGTTAAAAGTGCGGAGTATGAAATTGAAATACCAGGTTTGTACACAACAATTGAAAATGTAATTCTTTATCCAAATCCAAATAATGGTGATTTTAATTTAAAAATCGATTTAACGGAAGAGTCAGCTGTACAAGTGGAAATTTTCAACCTAATGGGGCAGCTAATTCATGCGGAAAAATTTATTGCAGAAGAAACGGTGAGAAATTATTCCATGAGTCATATTAAAGCGGGACTTTACATTGTTAGAGTGATGGTTGGTAAAGAAAGTAAAAGCATAAAATTTGTAAAAATTAATAATTAATTTAATGAGAAAACTATTACAATATACTTCCTTAGTATTATTGGCTAATATTTTAATTTTTAGCGCAGTAGCACAGCCTTGCCTGAATGGGTGGCAATATAGGAAAACGATTGAAATGAATAATGCAGGTATTGGATTGTCCAGTCACCAAGTTTCTCTTACTATTAATACGCAAGCATTAGTTGCGGTTGGAAAAGTAAGAGTAGACGGAGGAGATATAAGATTTACAGACGCATCAGGAAGTAATTTATCTTATTGGTATGATCCTTCAGAATTTAATACACCTTCAACTACATTTTGGATAAAAGCTAATGTGGCGGCAGCTACAGTGTCCAATATTTACATGTTTTATGGTAACGCCACTTCCCCCGTTACTGCAAGCGGAGACGGTACTTTTGAATTTTTTGACACTTTTAACACTGGTAATATTTCGCCACTAACATGGGATAAATGTGGTAATAACGCTAATGTAAATGTTGTTGGAGGAAATGTCACTTTCCAATCAAATAACGCTACTACACCAAAAGACTACTTAATTACCACGAAACAAACATTTCCTTCTCAGGTAATAGCAGAGACGAAGGTTAATTCAGCAAGTGCGGGAAGAGCAATGGTTGGTCTTATAGATAACGCGAGCGATGGCTATGCAACTGTTTATGAAGGAACTGTAATGAAGATGATGAAAGTATCATTGGGAGGAGAATGTAAATTGATTGAGCAATTAGTTAGTCCTAATCCTACATCTGTTTCTCTTATTGCGGGAATTATGGGATTCGAATGGAGTGCTGCAGCATCTCAAAGAATTACTTGGGCAAGTGGATCTACAAATTATGCAGACACAGATAAATCAGCATCTTTTGGTACTGCTAAAAAGTTGGTTATTGGATCATCAATTAATACCGCCTTAACGAATGGAAGTTTTACAATTGATTATGTAAGAGTTAGAAAGTTTGCGGTAAATCAGCCTGTCCTTACTGCTACAGTTGAACATGAAGCACCAGTTAATCCAACCGCAAATAATACAGGTGCATATTGTGGAGGTGATGACATTGTGCTTTCAACAAATTTTTACGCAGGTGCACTATATTCATGGACCGGTCCCAATTCATTTACGAGTTCTAGTCAGAATCCAGCGCCATTTCCTTCTTCCGTATCTTATGATGGAGTTTACTCTGTTACGATTACAATGCCGGGAGGTTGTAATGCTTCAAGTATTACAACAGATGTGGAAGTTTCCTCCGCATCTATTGCTGGAACTTTGTCTGGTGCCGTAACATTGTGTGAAGGGTACAATCAAGGTACGCTATATCTTGCCGGTGAAAATGGTGATATATTAAGATGGGAAATGTCAAACAGTGCTGGTGGGCCATGGTTAACATTGTCTAACAATACCGATAGTTTAAATTATCAAAATTTAGCGGATACAACCTATTATAGATCAGTAGTGCAAAGTGGGTCATGTCCACAAGCAATAAGTGATCCTCTTCAAGTTAATATTGATAAAGCAACTGCTGGTGGATTCACACTCGGAACAGATATGGTTTGTGATGGTTTAAATGGTGGAGACATAAACCTTGTTTATCAAAACGGAAATATATTAAAATGGGAATCAACTACTGATGGATTTACTTGGAACGATATTACAAGTTCAAGTACAACTGAGTCCTATTCTAATCTTACCACTACCACCACCTATCGTGCGCAAGTGAAAAGTGGTGTTTGTCCAGCACAGTATTCCTCGGAAACGACCATAACAGTTAACCCTAATCCTGTTTCAGATGTCGCTGCTTCTATTGTTTGTGAAGGATACAACACGCAATTTACGGACATGACAACAATACCAGCAGGTTCAATGGTTAATTACAGGTGGAACTTTGGAAATGGTAGCGGCAGTATTGCTCAAAACACATTTAACCAATATGCTAATTATGGTTCATATTCAGTTAGTTTAACAACTCTTTCAGACAAAGGATGTAGTAATACTAGAACGCAAACGGTTAACGTTAACGCCAATCCTAATGTAGATTATAATTTCAATAACGTATGCCTTGGTTTTCCAATGTCTTTTCAATCAGTAGTATCTGTTCCAGGTAGTTCAATTTCGAATTTAAATTGGGACTTGGACGATGGAAATACTTCAAGTCAAGTGAACGTAAACCATACATACGCTGCTGCTAATACTTATGATGTTACATTAGTAGCAACAAGTGCGCAAGGTTGTATTGATTCGATTACCCAATCTGTCGTGATTGCACAGCCTGTAGCGGTTGATTTTATTGCAGATAGTGTTTGTTTTGGAGAGCCTATTCAGTTTATTAATACATCAGCTAGTGGTTCTGCTAGTGTTCAATACAGTTGGAATTTTGGTGATGGAGCAATTTCAGCATTGAATAGCCCTTCGCACACTTATGCTTCAAAGGGAGTTTATAGTGTGATACTACAAGCAAGTTTGTCAGGAAACAATACCAACTGTCAATCTTCTAAAACGTTGAATGTGGAGATTTACGAAAGGCCAACTGCCGATTTTACTTTTGTGGATGAATGTCTTTCCGATACTGTTTCGTTTGTTAACCAAACAGTTTATACTGGTGGAATGACCAATCTAAATTACAGTTGGAATTTTAATGATGGCAACCTTGCTGCTACTCAAAATGCGAATCACAAATACAATCTTCCAGGCTTATATAATGTTTCAATGGGAGTAGAGACTGTTTATGGATGTACTTCAGAGATTACTAAACAAGTTCAGATTTATGAAATGCCAGTGGCGAATTTTACAGTTACTAATGTCTGCTTGAATGCTGTTTCTGATTTTACAAATACTTCGTTTATCAATATTGGTAGTATGACTCATGAGTGGAACTTTGATAACGGAACAAATAGCACTTCCACTTCACCAAGTTTGGTTTATGCTGCCGATGGTACGTATCAAGTTGAATTGTTGGTTACATCAAATAATGGATGTAAAGACACTATTACTAAAGCTCATATAATCCATCCAAAACCGTTAGCTAGTTTTACGTTTGCTGAAGTTTGTGATGGAAATGTAACTCCGTTTACCGATAATTCAAGTATTAATTCAGGTACAATTAATACTTACAATTGGGATTTTGGAGATGGTTCTTCAGCTGGAGGCACAACGCCATCTCACCAATACCTAAATGTTGGAAATTATAATGTTAATTTGGCAATTATATCTGATATGAATTGTACAGATGATACTACCATTGTTGCCATAGTAAATCCAAATCCTATTGCTGATTTTGAAGTACAAGATGCTTGTATTGGCTTTCCGGTTGGCTTTACAAACAACTCATTTGTTTCATCAGGTACATTCTCTAATTTGTGGGAATTTGGAGATGGCGCTTCATCTAATTTGGCTTCTCCAACTAATGCATATGCAACTACAGGGCTTTATGATGTTAAATTGCTTGTTACAACTGGAAAAGGATGTGTAGACTCAGTAATTAAAATTGCAGAAGTATTTGCCCCGCCAATATTTAGTTTAGGACCGGATCTTTCGATTAGCCTTGGAGATGAAGCAGAATTAGAAGGTTTTTACTCTGGAGCAATTGCATATAGCTGGTCTCCTGGCCAAGGCCTTGATAATAGTTCTCTTTCTAATCCT
>CAJYBK010000049.1 GCA_913064955.1 uncultured Flavobacteriales bacterium | reverse complement strand
GAGTTGATATACTTTTTTCAAAAATGGCATGTTCTGACCAATAGTCAAGTATTTCTTCTGCTACCTTTGGTAAATTTAATCCTTTATATTCTGCGAACTTCATACAAAATGCTTCTAGTACTGGGTTTTAAAGGCTGCAAAATTATAAAATTTTGGTCAAAAAGGAGCGTATTAATAGTATTGAAATGCCTCTAAACCATGTAATAAATGAATTATTAACCTGCTAAACATCCAAAAGTTAAATTTCTACGTATATAACTCCGAACAATTAACCATTAAACGTTTACACAAATGAAAAAAGTAATTTTAGGATCATTAGCAATTTTAGCACTTAGTATGTCTGTTTCATGTAGAGATGCTGCCGACAAAGCTAAATCTGCAACTGAAGAAGCTGGCGCTGCTTTAGAAAATGCAGGAGAAGAGTTAAAAGAAGCAGGTCAAGATTTAGAAGAAGCAACTCGTGAAGGGGGACCTAGAATAGAAGAAATCGTGGACCATACTTACAATCCTATTATCAACTTAATTAGAACAATAGAAAAACCTGTTATTTGTGCGGTGAATGGTGTTGCTGCAGGCGCTGGAGCTAACATTGCACTAGCATGTGACATTACATTCGCTTCTGAAAAGGCAAATTTCATCCAATCATTTAGCAATATTGGTTTAGTACCTGATAGCGGAGGAACGTTTACGCTACCTCGTTTAGTTGGGATGCAAAGAGCAACAGCCATGATGTTTATGGGGAATAAAGTTTCTGCTCAAGAGGCCAAAGATTTAGGAATGATATACGAAGTAGTGGAAGCAGAAAAATTGCAAGAAACAACTTTAAACTTCGCCAAAGTATTGGCAAGTCGTCCTACTAAAGGTATAGGATTGACCAAAAGAGCACTTAATCAAAGTTTTACCAATACTATGGAGCAACAATTGGCTGTGGAGCGAGCATTGCAAGCAGAAGCCGCTCAGACTTACGATCATAAAGAAGGTATTAAAGCGTTTTTTGAAAAAAGAAAACCTGAGTATAAGGGATGTTAAAATTTGTTTTAATTGTATTTCTTGCACTTTCCGTATTAAGATGCGCTTCAACGGAAGTTGAGCAAAATCATATATTAGTTGAAGAAGAAGTGGAGCATGACATTATTGAACCTAAGGCTGCTCAAAAGGAAACAAATTTTAATGAATTTTTATCAGAATTTCCTGAACAATCTCTTCCTTTAGAAATAACGAATGTATCTACCTATTGTTTTAACATAGAATCAATGGATACTACATTGATTAAAGATTGGTTGGTCAATAATTCACAATCATCAGAACTGGTCGAACTTTTTTCTCACTCGAACTATCGTATTTTACCGCTTTTCAAACTTAAAAATCATCCTGGTACAATTTGTTTCTCTATTCAAGAAGAAACCAATGACCACAAAGGATTGTATGATGCTGTATGGATGGTTAAATATAATGACAATGGAGAAATATTGAGTTATAAAGACATGCTATTTGGCGGACAATATGAGTTTACTGAAAAGAGCGAAGAATTAGGAGAGGCATATGAAATTACCACCAAAGAAATCGATCAATTAAGTATTTCGTTGGAAAGTTTAGACTCCATTAATGTAACTCAAGTGAGATATACTTTGAAAAAAGGACAGGATTGGCGAGTGGACCAAAACTTAAAAATTAATGATTCTGTTGCTTTACCTACTATACAGCAAGTTTTTTCATTGTTATAAGGATTTGTTAAGAACTTACCTTTCCTATTCAATAGTAAACTTCTACTTTTGTCATCGTAAAAAATAGACTATGAAATACTACAATAATATTCTTGAGACCATTGGAAACACACCGTTGGTGAAAATCAACAACATGTGTAATGACATTAAAGGTCTTGTACTAGCAAAAATTGAAACCACCAATCCGGGTAACTCTGTAAAAGATAGAATGGCGCTTCAAATGATTGAAGATGCTGAGAAAGATGGAAGACTACAACCTGGAGGAACCATCATCGAAGGTACTTCTGGAAACACAGGAATGGGATTGGCTCTGGTAGCAATCATCAAAGGATATAAATTAATATGTGTACTTAGCGATAAGCAGAGTAAAGAAAAAATGGATATATTAAGAGCGGTAGGTGCAGAAGTACATGTTTGCCCAACAAACGTTGCTCCAGAAGATCCAAGATCATATTATTCTGTTTCGAAAAGATTGGCTACTGAAATTCCAAACTCTTGGTATGTGAATCAATATGATAATCCATCTAATGCTAAAGCACATTACTTGAGTACTGGTCCTGAAATATGGGAACAAACTGAAGGTAAGATTACGCATTTCGTGGTAGGTGTTGGTACAGGCGGAACGATTTCAGGTGTAGGAAAATACTTAAAAGAGAAAAATCCAAACATTAAAATTTGGGGAATTGATACTTATGGTTCTGTCTTTAAAAAGTATCATGAAACAGGAATTTTTGACGAGAATGAAATTTACCCATACATAACAGAAGGTATTGGAGAGGATATTCTTCCTAAAAATGTTGATTTTAGTGTAATCGATGGTTTTGAAAAAGTAACCGATAAGGACGCTGCAGTATACCAAAGAAGAATCGCCAAAGAGGAAGGTATTTTTGTAGGAAATTCTGCAGGCTCTGCAATTAAAGGAATTCTTCAACTTAAAAATGAATTTAAAGAAGATGATGTAATTGTGGTATTGTTCCATGATCACGGAAGTAGATATGTTGGTAAAATGTTCAATGATGATTGGATGAGAGACAGAGGTTTCTTGGATGAAAAGAAAGTATGTGCCAATGACTTGATTAAAGATCATGCTGGAAAGCATTTGGTAACAGTTTCTACCGACACTCCAATTTCTCAAGCTATTCAATTGATGCATCATTATAAAATCTCTCAAATACCAGTTACATCTGGTGCTGATTACGTTGGTTCATTGACGGACAATAAGTTATTCTCGGCATTGCTAGACAATCCAGAGTTGAAAGAGAGACCAGTTAAAGATATCATGGAGGCTTCCTTCCCTATTGTTAAAGGAGACGCTCCAATTGAGACCATTTCGAAGTTATTCGGAAATGATGTTCCAGCTATACTTGTTAACTATGATTCAGACAAGTATCACATCATTACCAGACAAGATATGATTAAGGCTATTTGCTAAGCATTACCTTTAAGAAATTTGAAGACCTTAACCACTATTGTGGTTAAGGTCTTTTTTTTGTCCTAGTTTTCCAAACTACTTAAAACAAAAAAAGCCAGTCTAATTGACTGGCTTTAATACTTATTGGGCGATGCAGTTCCAAAGTTTTGGAGGAACATGCGACCTCTAATAATCTTAAATTAATGCAAAAAAAATCCAATCTCGAAAGATTGGATTTTCTTGGTGGGCGATGCAGGATTCGAACCTGCGACCCCCTGCTTGTAAGGCAGGTGCTCTGAACCAACTGAGCTAATCGCCCTTGTTTTGATTAGCGAGTGCAAATATATGTGTAAATTTTATATCCGCAAGTATTTATTTAAAAAATTCTGAAATAATTTCAGCCACCACAAAATTACTTCCGCCAATGAAAATCAAATCATCAGATTCTGAGTCACTTAGGGCTTTGAGGTATGCTTGAGATAAATTGGTAAAAATTTCAAATTGGTAATCTTTCATGAAATAAGGAGTCCAGTTTTCTTTTGGAAATGCCCTATCTATTTTGGGTTCTGACAAATAGTAAATCGCTTCTTTAGGCAATAATGTTATAATTTTATCAATTTCTTTGTCATTGACCATTCCCCAAACAATTCTTAAGGTTTTGTAGGATTCCGTTTTTAATTGCTTTGTCACTTCTTGCACACCAGCATAGTTATGCCCAATGTCTGCGATAGTCATAGGTTTTTTGGAAAGTTCCTCCCATCTACCTCTAAAGCCAGTCAATCTTGTAGAGTTTTTAAGTCCTGTATTAATCGATTCATCAGAAACAGGCCATTCCAGATGTTTAATTACTTCTAGTACAACTCCTTTATTAAACTTTTGATAGTCTCCTTTCAAATCACTCTCAAGGTTGCTTTGCTCTGCTAGAAAGCAGGGAGAGTTTCTTTCCTTTGCTATATGCTGAATCACCTGAATCGTTTCAAGGTCATTACCTGTACTTAGCACAACAGGGGTATTCTCTTTTATAATACCACCTTTTTCAGTGGCTATTTCTTTCATTGTACTTCCCAGATACTGTGTATGATCTATTCCAATATTTGTAATGACAGAAATCAATGGCTGCACAATATTAGTTGAATCCAATCTTCCTCCCAGTCCAACTTCTAATACAACTAGGTCAGTTTTAATTTCCTTGAAATAAGCAAAGGCTAAGGCGGTTGTCCATTCAAAAAACGATGCATTTAGAGATATAAAATACGATAGATGTTGATTAACGAAATTGACTACCCATTCTTCCGGAATACACTGACCATTTAGTCTTATTCTCTCTCTGAAATCAATTAAGTGTGGTGATGTAAACAAACCTACATTATACCCTTCACTTTGATAGATAGCCGACAACATATTACAGGTGGATCCTTTTCCATTTGTACCCGCCACATGAATTATCTTTAAATCACTTTGAGGATTTCCCAGATAATCGCATATTTTTTGGATATTGGCTAAGCCAGGCTTGAAGGCTTTGCCTCCCACTTTTTGATACTGCGGAAATTGAGTAAAGAGAAAATCTAAAACCTCTTGATAGGTCATTCCTTAATCCAAAGTAAAGTTAATCGACTTGTACAATTTTTGCTTTGCAGCACCATTTGGATCTTTGTTGAATTCCCAATCCCATGCTGCCTTTTCAGCAGTCTTAAAGTGGTCCTCGTTGGTTGTGGTAGTTAATGAATGACTTTTTAATACTTTAACAGAGATTACATTTCCATCTCGGTCAATGATTAACTCCAACATTACACGTCCTTCTGCTTGTACTGGGTTTTTAACTTCTGGATTTTTAACTGGTATTCTACTTTCACCATCTCCTACTCCATTACCAATACCTGGTCCATTTCCCGCACCCACTCCTGTACCATCTTGTCCGCTACCATCTCCTCCATTTTCTCCACCACCAGTTCCTCCAAAAGGATTACCGCTTACCGCAGGAGTTTGACTACTACCTTGTCCATCTGCAGAACTTGAATTATTACTAGGTTTTGTGACAACTGGCGAAGGCTCAGTTTGTGTATTTTCTTCAGGAATTGGATCTGTTTCTGTAGTTTCCTTATCAGGAGCAGCATCTTCTTCCGGTTTTTCTTTGAATGTATCAGAACCACCAGAACTAGCACCGCCAGCATTAATTGGAGTATAGTCTAAAACGGCTACAATCTCATCTTCTGGTTCTTCCGGAATAAGCATTGGTGGATCAATCTTAATCATAAAAGACATTAAGACTACCAGTAACATTACAGCTGTTGCCACAATTTTACCAATTCTGTTGTATTTTTTGTTGATTCCTTGCATAGTATAAGTTTAACTTGATTTTCATCAAATAGTTACACCAATCGATTAAATAAGTTCAATTACATTTTGGTCTTGATCACCAATTTCAATTGATTCTTTTTGGCAACGTCAATAACATTCACGTTATACTCCCATTTAGAACCTTTGTCACCACTTAATTCTACGATGCTGTCACCAGTAGTAATTACTTGGTTCATGATGGCACCTTCTAGTTGTTCTAACGTTACAGGAATTCCCTCATTTCCTACATAAAACTTATTTTCACCTGTAACCGATACTTTAATAACCTCGTCTTTCTTAGGTGGTTTTACTGGAGCTGTGGCACTTGGTAAATCCAATTTCATGTTTGGATTACTAACCATTGTAGATATAATAATGAAAAATATAAGCAGCAAGAATACTAAATCCGTCATTGCCGAACTTCCTCCTTCTGCTTTTACTTTATTTTGAGATCTTAAACTTCTCATACAATTATCTTCCTGGTGCTTCTAAAATGTCAAGGAATTCAATAGAACCACCCTCCATTTTTTGGATTACTTTTTCAACTTTACTTACTAAATAGTTATAAGATACGTAAGCTAAAATACCTACAACTAATCCACCGATAGTTGTAATCATTGCTTCATATATCCCTCCTGCTAATTCAGAGATTTGTACATTATTTTTAGCAGCCATTGCTGATAATGTACCAATCATACCTAATACGGTACCTAACATTCCCAGCATCGGAGCAACACTAGAAATAGTTGCCAGAATAGACAATCTTGCTTCCAATCTGTAAACTTCTAGTTTTGCTACGTTTTCAATGGATGTTGCAATATCTTCCATTGGTTTTCCAATTCTTGCAATTCCTTTTTGAACCATTCTAGCAACAGGATTATCAGTTGATGCACATAATTGTTGCGCAGCGTCCAATTTCCCATCTTCTACATAACCTTTTACTTTGGTCATAAAGTCTCTTTCTCCTTGTAATGACTTTCGAATGGTTAGAAATCTTTCAATGAAAATAAAAATAGTTAATCCAGCTAAGAAAAACAGTATTAGCAT
Source organism: uncultured Flavobacteriales bacterium (assembly GCA_913064955.1). GTDB lineage: Bacteria > Bacteroidota > Bacteroidia > Flavobacteriales_D > Parvicellaceae > Parvicella. The sequence continues at coordinate 10,635 of CAJYBK010000049.1, read as the reverse complement.
CACAATGATACTTGTATAACTATATTCATCTTTCAATGGGTCATATCCCCAAATTAAGTCCCACATAGTTCTAGAAACTGTATCGCTCGTTTCGGTAGCTGCTGCACTAGCAGTTTCGACAACTTCACCTGTTTCTAGTTGAATTCTATTTAAAAAATCTAAAATGTTCATAGTATAAACAACGTTTGTTTTAATAATTTATTATGGACTACCCTTCTAAAATCAAGAACATTCCTAATCCTGCTAAGTATCCAACTAATGCTAACCAAGCAATATTTTTAAGGTACCAGAAAAATGAAATCTTTTCCATTCCCATTGCTACAACACCTGCAGCAGAACCTATAATCAACATACTTCCTCCAGTTCCAGCAGCATAAGCTATAAAGTGCCAAACAGGAGCATCAACTGCTTCGTGGAACATTCCCATACTTGCTGCAACTAATGGAACATTATCTACAACAGCAGAACCGGCTCCCAACAAGGATACAAAGACATTGGTATCTATAGATTTAGAAACCATATCTCCAAAGTTGTAAATCAAACCTAGAGATTCAAGCGCTGCTACAGTCATTAATATTCCTAAGAAGAATAAAATCGATGGCATCTCAATTTTAGATAGCGCCTTAAAAGTTGGACTATGACCGTGAGCATTATGTGGATCTTCTACCACTGACATATCTGTCATACTAAATTGTCTATTACTGATTAATTCAGCTACTAAAGAGAAGAAACCTAATGAGAACATCATTCCCACGTATGGAGGAAGGTGAGTTAATGTTTTAATTATAGGCACTAAGACGATTAACCCTAACCCTAAATACAACATCAAAGGCCCTTTAGCATTAGTTTTTCCTTCGTCTACACCTTGTTCAAATGTTCCTTTGAAAGTTGGCATAAATCCAGCAATAACTGTTGGCACAACCATACAAAGAATAGAAGGTAGAATTAAGAACTCAACCAATGCACCTGCAGTTACTTTTCCATTCATCCAAAGCATTGTAGTAGTAACATCTCCAATTGGTGACCATGCTCCACCAGCGTTTGCTGCGATAATAATCATACCCGCATACCACATTCTCAATTTCGCGTCAGGCACTAATTTTCTTAAAATGGTAATCAGTACAATTGTTGCTGTTAAGTTATCTATAATTGCAGAAAGGATAAATCCTAAAATACAAACAATCCAAAGTAAAGATTTCTTTTTGTTGGTCTTCACAAAGTTCTTGATAGTAGAAAAACCATCGAAATTATCAATGATTTCTACAATTGTCATTGCGCCAACTAAGAAGATAAGAATCTCACATGTTTTTCCAAAGTGGTGTAGCAATGTATGCTCCAACCACCCACTTTTACTAGCGGTATAAGTATGCTCTCCGTGCTCTACTGCTGATTCTACATGCAATGGTAAACTACCAAATCCATCTACTAATGCATGTGCATTGGAATCAAACCAAGTTTCAAAACTTCCTAATCCAAACGCCACTGTAACCCATGCTAATGCCATCATCAACAATGCAGGGATTAACTTGTCAATTTTAAGTGTATGCTCTATAGTTATGGCTAAATAACCTAAGACAAATATCACTACTACTAATACTTCCATAATTTTTTTCTATAATTTTTAGAATTATTTGAACACAAAAATATCTTTTACCTTGATGCAAAGTAAAAGATATTTAATTTGTTTTAAACAATCATTGTTAATTATCAAATCAATTGATTCAATGCAATCTCAAATGCGGTCTTTGCAATCTTAGTTTTATCAGCACAAACAGCATGAGATTTAACTAAAGCTTTTTTGATGATTTCTGATGTATCTTAGAATATTTCGTTATCCTGAATAACATTTAAATCTGAACTCATTAAGTAGGCAAAAACCCTAGCCATTCCACAGTTAGATATAAAATCAGGAATTACACTAATTCTATTATCTGCATAATCTGCAATTGGACCAAAGAAGATTTGCGGATCAGCGAAAGGCACGTTTGCACCAGCAGCAATCACTTCTATCCCTGCATTAACCATTCTATCAACTTGATCCTGAGTTATCAATCTTGAAGCTGCACAAGGAATAAATACTTCAGCAGGAATATCCCATATCTTTTCATTTACCTCATCAAATGATAACATATTAGATGCTTCCAGTTTATTTCCTGATTTATCTAAGAACAATTGTCTAATCTCTTCAAAAGTAAATCCTTCTTCTTTAATTAAACCTCCTACTCTATCTATAATACCAACGATAATCGCTCCGCTTTGCGCTAAATAATAAGCACCAGCAGAACCTACGTTACCCCATCCTTGAACAATAACTCTTTTGCCTTTAAGGTCGCCTCCATATATATCGTAAAAATGTTTCACTGATTCAGCTACACCAAATCCTGTAATCATATCTGCCACTACATACTTTCTAGAAACATCTGGACTATAGTTTTTATCCTCGATTACTTTAATAACACCATGTCTTAACTGGCCAATTCTATTAATCTTTTGCGCTTCTCTTGGTTGAAAGTGACCATTAAAAACACCTTCTTGTGGATGCCAAACACCACAATCTTCTGTGATAGGAATCACCTCATGAATCTCATCCACATTCAAATCTCCGCCTGTTCCGTAATAATGTTTTAATAAAGGAGTAACCGCTGCATACCATCTTTCTAATACACCTATTTTTCTTGGATCATTTGGATCAAAGTTAATTCCAGACTTCGCACCTCCAATTGCTGGACCAGAAACTGTAAACTTTACCTCCATTGTCTTAGCTAATGATTCAACTTCTCTTTTATCTAGACCAACTCTCATTCTGGTTCCTCCACCAGCAGCACCACCTCTCAATGAGTTAATGACAACCCAACCTTCAGCTTCAGTCTCCGCATCCTTCCATTCAAAAACTATTTCTGGACGTTTATTTTCAAATTTCTCTAATAAATCTTTCATTACTTATATGATTCTTTTGTTTCAATTAATTTCGATAATCAAAAGTATAAATAATTGCGCACCCCTTGTTCGATTAGTTTTTTATTTTTTTTGCGATTTTTCAAAAGTCAAAGACATGTTTTTAATCATTATTTTAAATTTAATTTCGAATTGCAAGCTATTTAGAAAGTTTATAAATAACTTTGTACCACTAATCAAAATAAGATTTTTTTGTCAGTAAAACTTATCATAGCAGATAGCAGTGAATTATTTCAGTTAGGAATTGAACTTATCCTTCAAAAGCAGGATAATATTGAATTATTGGGTGCTGCAAATAGCGATGAAGAATTATTAAAAATGCTGGAGACACAGACTCCAAATGTAATCCTATTTGACTACCACGCCAAAGACTTCACTATTGAAGTGATTGGTAAGGTTAAGCAGATAAATAGACAAATTAAGTTTGTAGGTATTACTGGAGAAAAAACCGGTGGTGTTGTTTTAAAAGGTGTTCGAAACGGGATAAAAAGTTACGTAAAAAAAGAATGTTCTGCTTCTGAAATAGTAGAAGCTATTCTAGAAACAGCCAAAGGAAATAAATTTTTCTGCGGAGATTTAATGGAGCAAATGCGAAACGAGAATGTTAGCGTTGAAAACATTGAAAAAGAAGCCATGTCTTGCGAGCCCATCTCACTTTCTGATAGAGAATTAGAAATCATCAAAATGATTGCGGAAGGTTACACTAATGCACAAATCGCTGCTTTGCTCTACATTAGCAATCATACAGTTAATACACATCGTAAAAACGTTATGAAAAAGTTAGGCATCAACAATACTGCCGGTATCGTAATGATGGCTGTTAAATCTGGATTGGTTACCCCAAACCATTACTTAGGTCTTCCTGAGATAGGATAAAAACCCCTTACTTAAACGAGTAATAACTCAATTATTACGCTTATTCAAACTGCACTGTATTTTCCTATTTCCCAACTTATATTTATTCTAGGAATTGTTTTTGCTTGTGATTACACAAATCATAGTTGAAAATTAGAATAAACGGGTGTCAAGCATGCTGTTCCTATCGTTAATTTTAACTACTTAAGTTGTATTTTTAATTCAGGTCCTTATTTATGCGTAATATATTTTTCATAGTAGTCGGTTTGGCTTTTACACTTTTTTCAGGGTTTCTACTCTTGGAAGAAGAATCCTTTTTTGACATCAACATCGATGAAAAGAAGAAAACTAACAATAAAATCCAACCTCCATTTTTCACAGAAGAAAACAAACAATGGGCGGATAGTGTTTTGAAAACAATGACCTTAGATGAGAAAATCGGACAATTATTTATGGTTGCTGCTTACTCCAACAGAGATCAAAATCATCAAGATGAATTAGATCAGTTGATTGAGAATAATCACATTGGCGGATTAATTTTCTTTCAAGGTTCTCCTTATAAGCAAGCGCAAATGACCAATCATTTCCAAGCTAAAAGTAAAATCCCTTTGATGATTGGAATTGATGGTGAATGGGGCTTAGCAATGCGTTTAGACAGTACCATGAAATATCCTAAGCAGATGACTTTGGGTGCTATTTCTGATAATGCTTTAATTTATGAAATGGGCAAAAACATAGCTCAGGAGTGCAATCGAATGGGAATACATGTCAATTTTGGACCTGTGGCAGATGTAAATAATAATCCAGCCAACCCTGTTATCAATTACCGTTCATTCGGAGAGAACAAATACAAAGTTACCTCCAAAGCACTAGCTTATATGAATAGTCTTCAGGACAACGGAGTTTTAGCAAGTGGTAAGCATTTCCCAGGTCATGGTGACACTGACAGCGATTCACATAAAACCCTACCAATAATCACACATGATTTGGAGAGACTAGACAGCATTGAGTTATTTCCGTTTAAACATCTTATCGATAGTGGTCTAGGTAGTATGATGGTGGCTCACTTATACATTCCCAGTTTAGATTCCACTGCAAATAAAGCTTCAACTCTTTCTAGAAAAATAGTAAGTGACTTGTTGAAATATGACTTGAATTTCAAAGGCTTGATCTTTACTGATGCTTTAAACATGAGAGGTGTTAGCGCATATTTTGATCCAGGCAGACTTGAAGTTGCTGCGCTTGTTGCAGGAAACGATGTACTTCTATTCCCAGAGGATGTACCAAAGGCAATGGAAGAAATCAAATTAGCCATTAAGAATGGTGAACTTAAAGAAAAAGAAATTGATAATCATTGTCATAAGATATTGATGACTAAAAGTTGGATGGAACTACGAAAAACTCCTAAAATAAAATTAGAGTCACTAAACGAAGATCTCAATACCGAAGAAGCGAAATATCTGAATCAAAAATTATTTGAAGAGGCAATTACTGTTATCAAAAATGACAGCGAAATTTTACCCATTACTAAATTAACATCCAAGAAAATTGCTGCTATCAACGTTGGCGTTGGTTGCAACAATACATTTACTGAGGTTGCGGATCGTTATTGTACATTAGACACTTTCTCGATATCGAACAAGTTAAACTTTAGTCAGTATGAGACTGAGTTGACGAAACTAAGAGACTACAATGTGGTCATTGTTTCGATATTTGACATGAGTCAAAGCCCCTATCAAAATTTCGGTTTTTCGCAAAGTACAAATGATTTCATATTAGCATTAGCAGCCGATTCTTCGAAACAGATCATATTAAATGTAATGGGTAATCCATATTGCTTAGCCAAAATGAATTGCACTGAAGTGGTTGACGCAATAATTATTAACTACGAAGAAAGAGAAGAAACAGAAAGTCTTTCGGCTCAGTTAATTTTTGGTGGCATTCAATCTAAAGGAACTTTACCAGTAAGTATTGGGGATAAGTACTCAGAAGATTTTGGAATAAAAACAAAATCCCCAATTAGAATGAAATACACACAACCTCTAGAATTGGGAATCACTTCATCAGAGTTGAGTTCAATTGACTCGATAGCACTGCAAGGATTGGCAGAAGGCATCTTTCCGGGATGTCAAATACTCGTTGCTAAAGATGGTAAAGTGTTTTACCACAAGAGTTTTGGAAAACACACATACGAAAGTGATGCAAAGTCAGTTGAAAATACGGACATTTATGACTTAGCTAGCATTACAAAAATAGCCAGCAGCACTGCCTCTTTAATGAAATTGCAAAGTGAAGGACGTATCCATGTGGATAGCACATTGGGAACATACTTAAAAGATAAAGTGGACACAACTGATTACAACAATATCAAATTAAAAGAAATGTTGACGCATCAAGCAGGATTTAAAGCTTGGATACCATTTTACATTCGTACACTTCACAAGGGACAACCTAAAATCGAATTATATAGCATTCACAAAACAGATTTTTTTAATTCAAGAGTAGCAGAAGGGCTATATATTCATAGCGGTATTAGAGACTCCATTTTTAATCGAATTATTACAACTGATGTTTCCAGTAAGAAGAAATACCTTTATAGTGATTTAGGTTATTATTTTATCAACGAAATCATACAAAGGAAAACCCAACAAACACAAGATAAATATGTAGAAGAAAATTTCTACAAACCTTTAGGACTAGATAATATTGGCTACAAACCAAGAGAAAAATGGGACATCAGTAGAGTTCCTCCTACAGAGGATGACAAATCATTTAGACATCAGATCATTCATGCTGATGTTCATGATCAAGGTGCTGCCATGTTAGGTGGAGTTTGTGGACACGCAGGGTTGTTTGCCAATAGCAATGACTTAGCGGTTATGATGCAAACATTCGTGCAATATGGAACTTATGGTGGAGAAAGATTCTTTGCTGATTCAGTGGGGAAACTCTTTACTTCATCACCTTATTACAGCATCAATAGAAATAGAAGAGGTATCGGTTTTGACAAACCAGTTCGAGCTGGAGGAAATGGGCCAACATGCAGCGGTTGTGCTTCTGACAAGAGTTTTGGACACTCTGGCTTTACAGGAACTCTCACATGGGCAGACCCAGACAATGGAATGGTGTATGTGTTTCTAAGTAATCGAACTTTCCCAGATGCTGAGAATCGAAAAATTATTAGTTCAGGAATTAGAACCAGAATTATGCAGGTTATTTATACCTCCATTCAAAATGGAGAGAAAAGACTGAATCCAAAAGGTAGTTAAAATGAGTGATAAAAATGAAATTGCAGTTTCAGTTTTTAACTCTCTAGCACAATCATATGCTGACAAATACATGGATGTTTCTCAGTATTTGCCTTCTATTAATACATTGACTAAGAGATTAGCTTTAGAATCAAAAGTATTAGAACTAGGCTGTGGACCAGGTAATCTAACAAAACAATTACATCTACTTAGGCCTGATTTAAAAATCACAGCAACCGATTTAGCTCCAGAAATGCTATATATTGCAAAAAATAACAACCCCAGTATTGAGACTCTAAAATTAGATTGCAGAAATGTTAATTCATTAAAACAAAAATTTGATTGTGTGGTAATAGGTTTTGTACTTCCCTATTTAAACCAAAAAGAAGTGGAGCAATTGTTAAGCGACACATTCCACGTTCTAAACACTAACGGCTGTCTTTATTTAAGTACAATAATGGGAAATCCTAAAACCTCTGATTGGAAGAAAGGAAGCAACACTAATACACCTTCAATTTACATGAATTATTACTCTAAAAATCAAATTGAAAAATGGTTGACTAGAAATCATTTTTCAATAAGTAATACTCAGGTACTGAATATTACAAACGCTGATGAGAAGGATTTAGTAGTTGTTGCCGTAAAAACCTAAAAGAATGCTCAAGACTACATTTAAACCTTACTATGCTGTTATTTTTACTTCTAAAAAGAAAAAAACAGACCCTACATATGTTTCTATGGCAGAAGCAATGATTGAACTCGCAAAGAAGCAACCCGGATTTATTGACATAGAATCTGCTGAGGATGAAATTGGTATTACTGTATCCTATTGGGAAAGTCTTGATGCTATCGCTGCTTGGAAAGGCAATAGCATGCATCAAATTGCCCAGGAAATGGGTAAAAATGACTGGTACAAATATTACAAGGTAAAAGTGGCTCGAATAGAACGAGAATATAGCTTTGAAGCATAAAAAAAGGTGCTCTTCAATCGAAAAACACCTTTTAATGAATTATATTAATCTAATTACAAATCTTCAAAATTAACATCAGTTGAAGATGAAGGAGCACTTGGAGCATCTTCGTTTCTTGTGTATTCCTGATTTGCAGCAGGGTAATCTCCTGAAGCTTTTAGTTTATCAATTTCACTAATTACATCTTTTAAACCATCTGAAAACTTCTCGAAATCTTCTTTATACAAGAATATTTTATGCTTTTCGAAAAAGAATTTTCCGTCCGCATTGAACTTCTTTTTGCTTTCTGTTACTGTAACATATAAGTCTCCACCTCTAGTAGATTTTATATCAAAGAAATAAGTCCTTTTTCCTGCTCTTACAGAATTTGAATATATCTCATCTTTGTAGCCACCTGCATCTTTTTCATCATTCATAAGACTTTACTTTTAAGGGTTGTTCATTTTATTAGCACTCTTTTCTTGAGTATTCTGCTAACAAATATAATTTTTTTGAACTATAAATCAACAATTTTTAGGACGAATCATTATTTTTCTTCAACCAATTGTTTCCTGTAGGTTTCAGAATACCAACCCTCTTTTGCCACCAAATCATCATGACTTCCTTGTTCGATAATCACCCCGTCTTCCATCACTACTATATGATCTGCATGTTTTATAGAAGAAATACGATGTCCAATAATGATATTGATCTTATTCGGCATAATTCGTTTGAGGTTGTCCAAAATAATTTCTTCCGTTTCCGTATCTACAGCAGACAAACAATCGTCAAAAATCAATATTTCAGGCTTTCTAATTATAGCACGTGCAATAGATACTCTTTGCTTCTGTCCTCCAGAAAGTGTAATTCCTCTCTCCCCTACTTTAGTTTCGTATTTGTTTTCGAAAGTCTCAATATTGTGATGAATATGTGCATCTTTGGCTGCTTGAATCACCATTTCATCCGTGACATCGTCCTTCGCTAAACCGAAAGCAATGTTATTCTTAATTGTATCACTAAAAAGGAATACTTCCTGCGGGACGTATCCGATTTGGGATCTAAATTCCGAAATATTGAAGTCTTTAATATTCTTTCCATTAAATAGCACTTCTCCTTCAGAAGTATCAAAAAGTCGTTCAACCAATGTAGCGCATGTTGATTTTCCACTACCAGTCTTACCTGTTAAGGCGATTGTCTGCCCTTTAGAAACTTTAAAGGAAACATTTTTCAACGCTTGAATTCCTGTATTTGGATAGGTGAAATTCACATTTCTGAATTCCAATGATTCGATGATCTCATTTATCGGCTCCGCTTTTTCTACAATTTCAATGGGCGTGTGCAAGAACTCATTTACTCTTTTTTGCGAAGCTGCCGCTCTTTGCACTAATGATGAAACCCATCCTACTGAGGCAAAAGGCCAAGTAAGCATGTTGACATAAATCACAAATTCAGCAATATCCCCTACATCCAATTGATCGTTGATCACCTTCAATCCCCCAATATAAATAGTGATAATGGTGCTTAATCCAATCATAGAGATTATAATTGGCGCAAATAATGCTTGCGTCTTTGCCAAACTTAATGATGCTGTTTTATACGTTTCGTTTTCATCATCGAATTCTTTTGAGAAGAACCGCTCTCTTCCAAAAGCCTTAAGCACTATAATTCCTGAGAACGCTTCTTGCACAAAAGTGGACAATCTTGATTGTTGCTTTTGGGTTTTCTCACTTTTTTTATTAATTCTATTACTCACTTTAAAAATAACGTAAGACATTAAAGGAAGTGGCGCCAAAACATACAAGGTTAATTCCGCATTCTTTGACACCATAGAGTAAATCACAAAAACGAAAAGGAATGCCACATTTATTGTATACATGATGGCTGGTCCCAAATACATTCTAATCTGACTTACATCCTCACTTATTCTGTTCATTATGTCACCGGTACTATTCACCTTGTAAAAAGAGTAACTCAATTCTTGATATTTATCGTAAATTTCATTTTTTAGATCATATTCAATCAACCTAGACATCACAATTATTGTTTGTCTGGTCAAGAATAAAAAGAAGGTATTTATAAGTGCATAGGCAATGAACCAACCAAATAACTTCATCCCTTTATAAAAGACTGTATTCGTTGAATCGTTAATATCCTTTGCTATCAAATCAACGATATTGTCAAAGGTTTGCGGCATTAATACCTTAAAATAGTTGGTTGCAACAATAAACAATATCCCCATTAAAAGATACCACTTGTATTTGATAAAGTACTTATTAAGATGGGCTAAATGCTTCAATATAATTAACTTGTATAGTTTCCGTTAGAAACTTTTGTTTACGATTAAATTTAATTTTAGAAATAATTGATTAAAAAACCACTCAAAATTGACTTACGTAATTAGTTTCTTTTAATTTTGCTGTGCGAAGTTACAAACATATTTAATGTCGCAGTAATACTATTAGCATACATTCTTTAACATTATGGAATTAAAAGATATCACAAACGCACAGACTGAAGACCTAGGAGTTTTGGGTCAAATGTTTAATCTTGAGCATGAGCAAGTGCTTTTTTGTCAAGACAAAGAAATTGGTTTAAAGGCAATTATTGCTGTTCACAACACCGTTTGT
>CAJYBK010000048.1 GCA_913064955.1 uncultured Flavobacteriales bacterium | reverse complement strand
TTTTGGTACAGATGTTATAACTTATGACTGGTCCATAGTTAAAATTGAACATAAAAACATAACCTACAATGCGGATCAAAAACATTTAGGACTCTTTGTAAAAAGCCAAGATGCAAGTTCAAATCCTATTGAATTTAGTATTCAAAATAATTCAGAATTAAATATAAGCTGGTATTTAGAATTGGATGGTTTTATAGATTTAGAAGGGGAATCGCAATTGGTGCAGGGAGATGAAAGTATATTAGATGAAGATAGTGGAGGTTATATTGAGAGAGATCAACAAGGAACCGCAAATAGTTTTAATTATAATTACTGGTCATCTTCAGTAGGTCCAATTGTTTCAGCAGGATCAGGAACTAATGGAACAGGAATGGAAAGCATAAATAATTCTCAAACATTAAGTTTAGCTGGAGGTACTCCTGGAGTTTTATTGGATGGAACAACTCCCGCTACTCCGAAAATAATTAATTTTCAAGCGTCACATACAGCAGCGGATTCAGGACCATCTGATCCAATAACAATAAGCGGTTATTGGTTATGGAAATTTAATGGCCCTCATGACGACTATGATGCTTGGATAAAAATTAATGAATTAACTTCTTTATTACCAGGCGAGGGTTATACTATGAAAGGAACATCAGGTTCTATTCCTATTGCTACAGAACAAAACTACGTGTTTAAAGGAAGACCTTACAATGGAAACTTTACATTAAATATAGCCTTAGGAGATGATAGACTTATAGGGAACCCTTACCCGTCTGCAATTGATGCTGATGAGTTTATTTTTGTTGCTAATTACGTTAAGCAATTTGGCTACAAAGAGTTGAATTGGAATTTAGGTTGTCCATATCCAATGGTCACTAAAAGATATATGGGTTCAGGCTTGATCAATGACGCAGATAGAATTGACAAAATATTAGAACGGGTGCATGCAGAAACTGACATTGTGGTTTCCATGAAGATGAGGATGGGCTATGACGAGCCAACTGAAATCTTGGATGTTTTTCCCATCTTAGAAAAATACCCCATTAAGAACATTGCAATTCATGCAAGAATAGGCAAGCAACTATACAAAGGAGGAGTGGATTTGCCTTCTTTTAAAAAATGTACTGAAAGTACTAGCCACAAACTTTATTACAACGGGGACATCACTACCGTGGATGGATTCAAAGAAATGCAAAAACTATTTCCAGAAATAGATCACTGGATGATTGGTAGAGGTATCATTGCCGACCCATTTCTACCGCAGATGATAAAAAACAACACTACGGTTTATCCTGAAAACAGATTAGAAATATTTGGCAAGTTTCACGACACTTTATTGGATGAGTTCTCTCAGCACCTTTCTGGCGACAGCCACATCATCATGAAAATGTATCATTATTGGGAGTACTTCTCCTCTACTTTTAACAATCCTAAAAAGACTTTAAAGAAAATTAAAAAAGCTAAAAACCTGCGTAAATACGAAGAAGTGGTTCGTGAGATTCTCGATGAGGAAGCGTCATTAAATTAATTTACCTACTACTTCTTGTTTCATCCAATGCTTCAATGCACTTGACATAGTCTTATACTCCTCCTCTCCTTTTATCGCCAAACCATCATCAGGGTCACATATTTTCTCCCAAAAGCCACCTGCATCTTCCAAGCTTAGGAAATTACTCCAATAAGCCTCTTTAGTCATTGCTGAGTAATGAATATATCCTTTTCTTTTTTGAGCCGTTTGAAACAAGTTTAGAAAGATGAAAAATAGCACCACAACAATAGGTAAAACTCTATACTTCCAGTTCAATTCTCCAACCCATTTAAAAAAAGAAGCTAGCGGTAACGCCATCAAACCATACACATCTATCATTGGTCTTGCTCCAAATCCACCTCCGTACCACCAACACCACCAACTAAAAATAACATAAACAAATACAGGAAGAAAAATCAAAATTGTCCAAACGTAAGGCTCTTTGTTTCGAAAAGATGTAAACAAACCTGCTACAGCAAAAAGCATAATAGGCGTGTATAAAAACCAACCTTTACGATAACTAAATAAACCATAATAAACATGTGAATTATTGAAATAAAACTGCTCATCCGTATAAGAATAGTAAACCCATGATCCAGCATTAATTTTCCAAAAAAGCAATTGCGGAAAAATGGGAATAAGAAAAACTAAACCAATTAAAAGCACTTGGTATTTCAATTTCCAAAACAGCACGAATCGAAGTTTTAATTCTTCCAGACTCTTAATCCCATAAAAAACTAAGAATAAAAAGATCAAAATATTAGTTGGTCTTATGAGCGTAACCACACCTCCAATCATCCCTAAGGCTAGAGCATATTTTATCTTCGACACTGTTAGCCACTGGATACAATAGTATAAAAACATGGCCACCAAACCAAATGAATAAGCATGAGACATAGCCGGTTCAGTAGTTGAGTAAAAGTAAAGATTTGTCCCAATTAAAACTGAAATCATCACCAACCCGGAGATCAACTCTGAGAAATATTTTAGCAAAACAAGTCTTAGGTAAACAAAACCAATAAACACCCAAAAGATGGAAGATATCACCAGCAAAACCTCATAAGGAGTTGTAAATCCATCCGCATTATACTCTTTGGAATTGGATGCATACAAATGTGCTATGCCAAAAAATGGAGCGTACAAATACGACAAACCCATTGACATCTTGATTACATATTTATCGCTTCCCTCTACTTTTATCGGCCAAAATTTGGCTTCCTTTTTATAGCAATCAAAATCATTTTCTGTAAATCTGAAAGTGAGATCTTTGTGAATAAATGCCGCAGGCAAGTAACAATAATAGTTGGTTACATCGTTATTAATAACTTGACGTGTACCAATTGGTTTTTCCCACACTTTAATATTCATCATAGACCATATCAAAATGGTTAGGATGATAACTAAAGTGAGTTTGAAATATGTTAAATATTTTTTCAAGTGTACTTTTCAGTCACCACATTGTTGTGATGTTCTGCATGCCCCACTAAAAGCCATCCTACAATTCTTGGCGTAAAAACGGTGTTCCTAGCCTCTCCCTCAAAATCTAATGCATCAGATGCAAACGAATCAAAAAGTGAGATAGTTGCCATTCTTACCTGATGAAACTCAGTAATTAAATCTGCTAAAGAACGATTTGCTGTACCATCATTTGCTGCGTAATCATCTTCTTCATATCCTGGCAAAGCAGTCTTGTCTTGCCTTGCCATTCTCAATGCTCTGTAACAGAAAATTCTTTCTGTATCTATAATGTGCTGTAAAACTTGCTTAACAGTCCATTTACCTTTGGCATATTGATAAGTCTCTTTTCTACCTATTAATCCTTGATACAACTCTTGTGTATCCATTAAATTAGCCTCAAGTGAATTTATCAAATCTGTGCCTTTAGCTTTTTTGACGTATCCAGCAAAATAATCACTTTCTATTGGGTAGTTTGGTTTCTTTATCATAGCGTCAAATATAATCAAAACCAAGATAGGATTTCTAAACTTTTGAGAGTTCCAGTAATTTAGTTACGGTCTTCCAATTTCTACTTGTGGCAGCAACTTTTAGTTTACTTTCAAAAAAGGAATTAGTCAATTTGGTGTCACTATACTTCTTCCCTAAAAGAATATACACTGTAGTACCTATTATTTTAAAATCATCATTCGGAAATGAAATTTCAGTTATTTCAGCGAGTCTCTCCTTGACAGGTGTTTCTCCTAAAAAGGTAACATACAACTGATCAATGGGAATGGAATTATCTTTTAATAAATATGGATTGCACTCAAAAACATCTTTCCATTCTTTTTGCGACCTCAACATTACTGGAACGTCAAATCCATAATTGGTTTTAATTAAATTGGAAATGTGCTCCTCTAATTCCTTTGCACTCTTACCTGAAGAAAACACCACATTACCACTTTGAATATAGGTAACTACATTATTACAACCATTCTTCGTGAGTAAGTTTTTCAAATCAGCCATCAGTATTTTGCGATGACCTCCTACATTAATTCCTCTGAGTATGGCAATGTAAGTTGTCATTTAAGACTCCTTTACGTCCACATTCAGACTCAACTCAGTTAACTGCGTAATGTCAATAGGTGATGGTGCGTCAATCATAACATCTCTACCACTATTGTTCTTAGGAAAAGCAATAAAATCTCTGATACTTTCTTGCCCTCCAAAAAGCGAACATAACCTATCAAAACCAAATGCTAAACCACCATGTGGAGGTGCACCGTACTCAAAAGCATTCATCAAGAATCCAAATTGAGCCTGCGCTTCTTCTTTGGTAAAACCAAGTAAATCAAACATTCTCGATTGAATAGCACTATCGTGAATTCTAATAGAACCACCACCTACTTCTACACCATTGATGGCAAGATCATAAGCATTGGCTCTTACCTTTCCAGGTTCAGTGTTTAACAATTCAAAATCTTCTTTTTTAGGTGAGGTAAATGGGTGATGCATTGCATGATAACGACCACTTTCTTCATCGAACTCTAACAACGGAAAATCCATTACCCAAAGTGGCTTAAAAACTTTAGGATCTCTTAAACCTAATTCAGTTCCCATATGCAAACGTAATTCATTCATTTGCTTTCTGGTCTTATCTAGTCCTCCGCTTAAAACCAATATTAAGTCTCCAGCATTTGCTCCAGCAAAATCAGCCCAAGCCTTAAGGTCTTCTTGTGAATAAAATTTATCTACTGATGACTTGAACGAACCATCTTCATTACATTTAACATAAACTAAACCTTGCGCACCAATCTGCGGTCTCCTCACCCAATCAGTTAAGGCGTCAAGTTGTTTTCTTGAATAAGTAGCTGCACCTGGAGCAACTATTCCTAAGACAACTTCGGCACTATCAAAAATAGAGAATCCTTTATTTTGGGCTAATGTATTTAAGTTTTTGAACTGCATATCAAAACGGATATCTGGCTTATCAGAACCGTATCTTTCCATACATTCTGCATAATCCATTCTAGGGAATTGTTCTGCAAACTCTTTTCCTTTTAACGACTTGAACAAATGTTTAATCAAACCTTCAAAAGTCATGATGATATCTTCTTGTTCAACGAACGCCATTTCGCAATCTATCTGTGTAAACTCCGGCTGTCGATCCGCTCTAAGATCTTCATCTCTAAAACATTTAACAATTTGAAAATATCTGTCATAACCACTCACCATTAGCAATTGCTTAAAAGTCTGTGGTGATTGTGGCAAAGCATAAAACTCCCCTGGATTCATTCTACTTGGCACCACAAAGTCTCTCGCTCCTTCAGGAGTAGATTTGATTAAATAAGGTGTCTCTATTTCCAAAAATTCTTGATCACTTAAAAACTTTCGTGTCTCTAATCCCATCTTATGACGAAGAATAAGGTTGTTCTTCAATGGATTTCTTCTCAAATCCAAGAAACGGTATTGCATACGCAACTCATCACCTCCATCTGTTTCATCTTCGATGGTAAAAGGTGGTAATTTTGCTTCTTTAAGTATTGTTAATTCCGAAACAATGATTTCTACTTCACCTGTTGGATTTTTTTTGTTTTTGCTAGAACGCTCAGCCACTTTTCCTTTGGCTTGAATGACAAATTCTCTTCCTAACTTTCTGGACTGCTCACATAAATCAGGATTGGACTCCATGTTGAATGCCAATTGCGTAAGACCGTATCGATCTCTAACATTGACAAAGTTCATTCCTCCTAAATCATTGGAGTTTTGTACCCAGCCAACCAATGAAACTTCTTCTCCTACGTGAGTCATTCTCAACTCACCGTTATTATGCGTTCTGTAACCTGTTTTCACTTATTCAAATTTTGAACTGCGAAGGTAGGAAATAGATATATTTATTTAGAAAATTGACCAGATTTATTTACTCCACCACTATCTTCTTAGCAGTCATAGCCGCATTGCTTTGAAGCGTCAAAAAGTAATTACCGGCATCTAACGCCCCGATTGAAATAGTTGAAGAACCGCTACTCAATTCAAATTCGTTCCAAACCTGCACTATTCTTCCTGTAACATCAGAAAGATAAGCGTCTGTAATTTCCACATTAATGTTTTCCAATTGAATGGTTCCATTCGCTGTTGCAGGATTTGGATAGACACTAATGTTATTCAAAGCACTTTCTTGAACAGTATTTGGCCAGCCCCAAGTATCTTCTGCAGGTGTTCCTCCCCAAAAATATGTTGCTAAATAGGGTTGATCTATAAAAGGATTTCTATTTCCTTGCGCTCCATAAATGATATCATTTCTTTGTCTTTCAATATTGGAAACAGGATCCTCTACGTTCCACTGTAAGAAAAGTGCTTGCGTTCCCACATCAGACCATGGCTCATTATATCTTAAATAAACATACATGATCATCCTGGCTACATCTCCTTTCCACTCATCTCCAGGATACCAACCACCACTGGTCGAACCATACGAGCCACTTCCAGCTTTGAAAGCCAAGTTTCCTCTATTGTTGTTAATCACTCCATCACAAGCTCTCAAATGATGTAAATCAGCATCTGCTGGCGCATTTATCATTGATTGAGGGTAAACATGTTCTCTATTCCAAACTTCCGGTTGAGTAGTATTACCACCTCCTATGGTATTATTTTTACTTTCACTTTGACTATTATACATTAACACCACATTGGATGTATTACTCTCATCTTCATCTGATAATTTAATCCACGAATAAGTTTGGCTATATGTTAAAGGAAAGTGAGTATTCGTGATCAGCGTTTTCAAATTTGCCTCTACAGTTGCAGGTGCCTGACTAAAATCTATGCCTTGATAATATGCTGGCATTTGACCAAACACAAACGAAAAATAGATAGAAAATATAAATGTTGTTAAAATTTGCTTCATAAAATGATTTCAAAGAATATTTAAAGCACTAATTTACTAAGATTAATTCTAACTCTTGTAACTTTGGTAAAAATTCGACCAACTCAATGATTAAAGCGATTCCATTACTTATACTCTCTATCTATCTCCTCGTAAGTTGCGGCAATGGCCAACCAAAAGAGGAAACAGACGAAGCGCTCATGGGTGAATTCGACAGTATTATGATTGCGCAAGAAAAAGGACCAAGCATCAAATACTTTTATGAAAACATGGTTAAGCACATAACCTTTCCAAGTAAGGATAGTCTTACCATTTATGCAGACATTTACGAAACAAAAGAAGGTCCTGTTAAATTATTGCTTTGTCAACAAGCAGGATTGATCAAATGCGCTTACATTAACACTGGCATGGTATTGAGCCATCTAGGACACAACTCAATGGCTATTGACCCACGATCCGGGGGAGTGGCTAAGAACATTCAAAACTCAATGTCTCAAGACGCTTATGAATTAGGTCTAAGCACTGACTATATAGATGCCAGACCAGACATAGAAGCTGCTATTGACTACCTGTACGAAATCAATGGCGGGGTTCCAATTATTCTTGTAGGTAGTAGTTATTCCGCATCTTTAAGCTTGATAGTGGGTAAAGACAATCCTAAAGTAAAAGCTATTGCTGCATTTAGTCCTGGGGAATATTTAGAAGGAATTGAAGTTTATAAGGAATTGGACAGCATTCAAAAACCCATATTTGTTACTTCTTCCAAATTAGAAATTTCTCAAACCTCCCAATTAATACAGAATGTGGACAGTGCATTTGTGACACATTTTAAACCCAACACTGAAGGTGTACATGGAGCCAGAGCACTTTGGAAAGAAACAGAAGGTCATAAAGAATACTGGAAAGCTTTCCTATTATTCTTAAAAAACAACGGTTAGTCTTCCAGGCTAAATCCTACCCCGTGGATATTCTTAATTGCAATTCCCTCATCTTGATTGAGGTATTTGCGCAATTTGGTAATAAAAACATCAAGGCTTCGTCCGTTAAAATAACTATCATCTCCCCAAACCATATTAAGAATTAGCTCGCGCTCCACTACCTTTCCTTTTTGCTCACTTAAGATCTTTAATATTTCAGCTTCTTTTTTAGTCAATTTCTTTTGAGCTTCACCAAAAACCAATGTATAATTATTAACGTCAAATTGGTATTTTCCAATATTATGTAGGTCTTTAGATGTTTTATAGTCGCCCATTCTTTTGAGAATTGCTTCTATTCGAAGCAGTAGTTCATCCATGCTAAATGGCTTGGTAATATAATCGTCTGCACCTAGTTTAAACCCTCTAATTTTATCTTCTGTTTGAGACTTGGCCGTTAAAAATATTATAGGAACAGTTGAATTCATTTTTCTTACATCCTCCGCTAAACTAAAACCATCTTTTTTTGGAAGCATAACATCAAACAAGCATAAATCATATTTATCTCCAGCAAAAGCATTTAACCCTTCTTTTCCGTCCTGACTTAGATGCACCTTAAATCCTGCATGCTTCAGGTTATCTTGAATTACAAAACCAAGATTCAAGTCATCTTCCACCAATAGTATTTTGATTTCCTTTTCCATATTCTCTTCTAATTAAATGGTATAAATACAGTAAATTCAGAACCTTTTCCTAATTCACTCTTCACAGCAATTTTTCCGTTGTGAGCCTTAACTATTTCACTTACATAAAACAGTCCTAAACCAAAACCTTTTACATCATGAACGCTTCCTGTAGGAACTCTATAAAACTTTTCAAATATTTGCTTTAACTCAATTGGCGACATTCCTTTACCAAGGTCTTTAACAGTTAAGACAACACCTTTAGCCTCGTTGGAAGTACTTATTTGGATTTGAGGCACCTCTTTGCAATACTTAGTGGCATTATCGAGCAAATTGTAAATCACATTTGTAATATGCACTTTATCTCCATAAAACATAGTATTTTCTGCTCCTTGAACGTAATCAAGTGTTCCATTTTTCTGAGCAACAATCAACCTAAAAGTACCTAAACACTTATCGATTATTTCATGAAGATCTAAGTTTTCCTTCTTGAGTTCAATCTTTCCATTTTCAAGTTTCGCCAATTGTAATACGCGCTCAACCTGTGACTCTAATCGTGCATTTTCTGTGTGAATAATATTAGCATATCGAGAAATCCTTTCACTATCAGAATAATCTGTCATTTGCCGCAAAACATCACTACTAAGCGCTATGGTGCTGATAGGCGTCTTTAGTTCATGCGTCATGTTATTAATAAAATCTGTTTTCACTTCAGACAGTCTTTTTTGTCTAAGAATGATGAAAATAGCAATTGAAAAAACCAACAATACAATGGCCAACAAGATAGAAGACCAAAACAATTCATTGGAAATAATATCTTTCTTATCCACTACTACATCCTCCTTGTTAGGGAAATACACACCGAAGTAATGACCATCATGATCCCATTTTTTTTTGAGCAGAAGAAGTTTGCGCTGCAGTAATTTCTCCCTTACTTAAATCTACATACTTGTCAAAAATGATACTATCTGCAAAGCAATCATAAATACCATACTCAAATGGTTCTACTATATGGTACTCCTCAAACTCTTGCACCAATAAGTTTTGAAGCAAAGTAGGGTTTAGGGTATCATAAAAACTAACTACGAAGTAATTCTTGGTAATTTGCTGAACTGGCTCTAAGTAAAGACCTTTGACATCAACGTTCATAGAAAGTAATTGATCCCGCACTCCTACTAGCGCTAATGTTACTTGATTAACAAATTGCTGTTTTTCATTAGCCGCATTCTCTTCTTGAATCTGGATGGTTTTATCCTGAATCGCTAAAGTATTTTGCACTCGTACATATTGATTGACAATCACGCCAATGACAGCAATAATACTTAATAAAATAATTATACGAATGTTTCTGTTTTTCAATTAGCGGGTAATTTGTTGAATTCTAAAAGTAACAAAGCAATTTCAAATTTAAGTACAAAATAACAATAGATTAACAAATCAAAAAATCTTGTGATACATATTCATTTTCTTAGTAAATTTGGGAAAACATAATTAATACAATCAAAATGAAAAAATTAGCTATTCTAGCGGGATTAATGCTTGCCATGAGCACTACGCTTTCTGCTCAAACAACTGCAACAACTGAAGCTACGGTTAAAACAGAGAAAAAAGGATGTTCTAAAAAATGTAATAAATCAGCTACCGCGTCAGCAGAAGGTAAAAAATCTTGTTGTGCAAAAAAATCTTGCGCAAAGAAAGAAGAAGTGATTAAGGAAGAAGAAAAATAATCTAATTCATTATTAAGTAAAAAAAGGTCAGTAATTAAATTACTGACCTTTTTTTACTTGTCAAATTTTCCTGTCTTTGGTATAACTCCCATTTTTTCACCAAAGAAATCGGCAAAATCTCTCAAGGCATCAGCCATCCCATCTTCATCAGTGCTTTTCTCCAAAGAATCTGCCATGGTTAGAAAAGTTTGGAAATAGAATTTCTTCATTTCATCTACTGTCATCTCCTTGGTCCAAAGATCCATTCTCATGGCATTGGCCGCTTTGCTATCCCATATGGATAACATAAAGGACTTTGCTTCATGCATTCCTTCTCCTGCATCAGCTGCTTCCCAAAATATTTTTTCTGGAATTTTATTTTCATCCAGTTTCAAACTTAATTTTATTTCTTCCATTTCATTCATCTTTTTATTCTAATCTCTATCCCCTTGAGAATAAGATTTCAGTATCACTTTTGGACTTTTTTGTTTTAATAAATCTGTAACACTAACTTCATTTTGTTCTACATAATCTCTGACTATTTGCCACCCTAACCAAACACCTACTTTACTTGGTGACTCATGAGGCATGCCTTTCGTGAAAGGACCATCAGAAACATACTGCAAAATTAAACCTTTATCTTTAGCGTAAAGAACCTGGTCATCAATAATTGTTTTCCAAATGTTTTGCTCCTGAGTTCGACACCATTCCAATTGACCTTTGGAACATCCAAATTTAATATGATCTTCTTCCAAAGGCATCATGGCGTCTAATAAATACATCACCTTACCAAGCGTGACTATGGTACTCAGAAAATCATCTCCGTCTGCAATTTCATTTGCAAAACGGTTCATCAGCCATCCTTTCATGGCATCTGCCACCAAATACTCAGCCTTCATTCTATCCTTGAGATATTGAGGAAAAAACTGAATAGGTAAACTTTTCACTAATTCATGATCCGTTCCTAAATACATATCCAAACCTATTGCTAGATTATTATCGTAAGGAAAAATATTCGCATTAAAATTGCTATAAAAAGTTATGACTGTAGGTAATGTACTATCTGGAAAATAGTGTTTATAATATTTAAAGCAACCTTCTATCTCTGTGTGATACTTACTAAAATCGTGATATTTATTATCAATCTCTTGGTAAATTTCTTTCATATCTGGATGTTCGGAGAAGTTCTTGAGATACATCGCGGCTTCCGCATCATATGGCGACCCTTCCCCAATCATTTCCATCATAAAAGCTTCATAAAGTAAGCCGTACTTTTTAATAAGAATTTTATTTCGTTCAATGGCAGAAGGAATATTATCTGTAAAAACATCTTGCTCCATTCGCTCCAACTTTAAAGTGACCTCCACATCACTTACATCAATATCGAGAGGATTAGAATCGCAAGAAATCAAAACCAGAGAAAGACATAGACCGTAAAAAATCGACAGTTTGTATAGGTGTTTGTTTAATTTCGTCATTTAGAATATTTAAAATGTAAATTTATCATAAATTTGTAACCTAAATAGGAGAATGAATTAACTATCTTTCTCATATCAAAATGAAAAAAATGAAAAAAATATTAGTATTAGCAACTGTTTTGTTTGGCTTAAACACTATAACAAATGCACAAGTAAGTGTTACAGAGGATAATAACATTAAAAACTTTAGATTTGGTTTAAAAGGAGACCTATCAATTGATTGGTTAAGTCCTGATAATGATAAAAAATTCGAAAGTAATGGTGTTGGCATTGGCTATGACTGGGGTTTACAATTAGAATTTAGATTAAATAAGACATTATCATTTGTTTCAGGATTATCTCTTAAAAACAGTAGTGGTTCTTTGAATTATTTTAGTGCTTCTTCTGCAGATTCTACTTTTTACATCTTAGATAAGGACGAAGAGTTTGTACCTTTTGATACAGCTGCTGCAAATGTTGCAACAAATACGGTATACTTTTTACAAAGCAGAAAGTACAGTATAAATTACGTGAACATTCCTTTAATGTTAAAAATGAAAACCAATGAAATTGGTTATTTAACTTATTTTGGACAATTTGGGGCTAACATTGGAATCAAAACGAAAGCTCGAGTAAGTGATGAAAGTAAACTAGTTAATGGTAATGTTGTAAATAAAGAAAAACTGGATTTAACTGACGGTGTACAACCAATTAGATTTGGTATCACTATCGGTGGTGGTGCTGAATATAACTTTTCAGGATCTACTTCGATGTTCTTTGGATTGCAATACAACCATTACTTCACCAACACATTAACAAGTGAGAAAAATGAAAAGTACTTAAGAAAATTCGATAGTACTGAAGGTACATTTGACAATGTAGGTGCAAAAGCAATGCCTGGTAGCGTTAGTTTAACAGTAGGAATTTTGTTCTAAAAATCAATTTTTTATATCTTTAAATCCTGCACAAAAATGTGCGGGATTTTTTTTATCACATAATATGCAAGCAAAAAAAGTAATAGATCATATAGTCAATTGGTTAGACCAATATGCTTCAAATGCCAACATCAAAGGATTTGTAGTAGGCATCTCAGGTGGAATAGATAGTGCTGTAACCTCCACTTTGTGCGCAATGACTGGAAAGCAAGTTATCCTACTTAACATGCCCATTTTGCAACCCCCATCACAATATGACAGAAGCAATGAGCACATACAATGGCTTCAAACCAATTACCCAAACACCAAGGGCTACATTCAGGATTTAACACCCACTTTTGAGAATATATGTGGAGACTTTCCTAAGGACATTCAAGACCATTTAACAATGGCCAATGTCCGTGCAAGATTACGCATGACTACACTGTATGCATATGCTGGACATCACGGTTTTTTAGTCGCAGGCACAGGAAATAAAGTAGAAGATTTTGGAGTTGGATTCTTCACGAAGTACGGAGACGGAGGAGTTGACATTTCGCCAATCGCTGATCTTATGAAAACAGAAGTCTTTGAAATTGCAAAAGAGTTAGGAATTGTTGAATCGATTCAAACTGCCAAACCTACGGATGGACTATGGGATGACGACCGAAGTGATGAAGATCAAATAGGCGCAACTTATCCAGAATTGGAATGGGCAATGCTATACATTGAAAATGAAGAAAAATATGCCTTAACAGATAGACAAAAAGAAGTAATGAGCATTTACAAATCACGAAACAGAGCCAATCTTCACAAGATGTCTCCTATTCCCGTTTGCCACATTCCGCTATCACTTAAATAACCTACTTACCTTCCAAATAATCTTGTAAATAGGCAAAATGAGAGGTCAACTTTCCGTTTTTAGTTTCTGATGCCCTCTCGATGATTTGATGAGGATCATTTCCTAGAAGTGGCTCTAACACATGCTCTAAAAACATTTCACCGAAATCTACAGAAGCATCTTTTGGCAATTCACAAGGAAGATTATCAACTGCCATTACCGCAATTACACCATCTTTCATAAAATCATCTTCAGATTCAGTTTGAGGATTATATCCGTAAATTGGATCAGCAATAGTAGATGGTTTGATAGTAGACGCTACTGCACAATCAATGTCACAACTAACATCTGCCACTACTTTAATATTCCAATCTTTATCTTTTGCATCGTCTCTGGTAAATATAAAAGGTGCTTTATTATCCCAATAATGGCAAGCGATATACATATCGGCCACTTTAGCATAGTCCATAAAAGCAGATTCATAATTCTCAGCAGGGTTAGCATAAAACTCCTTTCTTACGAACTCAGAACCATCTTTCGTTCTATTGTAATCATCTACGTTAAGAACAGTATAAACAGGGCCATCAAACTTCTTACTTAAAAAATCAGCAGGTTCCACTTCTTTAATTTGCGGCATACATGAAATTGTTTCGATCGCTCCTCCTCCAACTCTTCCTTTTCCAGTAAGTACGATTTTGAAATTTGCAGGAAGCTTAACATTTACTAATTGCGCCTCCATCTCCTCTCTATCTTCACACTCATGCGCTGGTTTTAAATCAAAACTTTTAGATTTCTTTCCATAAGTCAAAAACCCATTGTAGCAACCTACTATACCAGCATATTTACCAAAAGCAATTAATCTCTGACCTTTAGCATTGGTTATTACTTCCCAATCAATCAATTGTATGTTTTTATCAATAACCGCTTGCAGCAAGTCTCTGTTGTAAGGTTGCTTCTTGAAGGTATGAGAGAAAAAGAAATATTTTTTATTGGGAATTAATTCGTCCTTAGGAACTTCTTTTACCCCAAGTAGAACATCACAATGCTCTACAGAATCAACAACAGCTATTCCTGCTCTCTCATATTCCACATCTTTGAACTTTCTGATTTCACTTTTTTGAACATATAATTCAACTTGTGGATAATCATTTAAAATTTGCTCACATTGCTCCGGTGATAAGGGCACCCTTTTATCAGGTGGTGTTTTTCCTTCTCTAATAATTCCAATTTTCATATCAATCCTTTTGTAAAGTTCTGTAAAGATAATAATCTCAAAGGATTTCTTAAACCTAAAACTTCAACTCGAGACTAAATGGAGTGCCTGAAATTAATTTAATTTCACCTTGCAATTGATCAGTCAATGCCGTAATTATTTCGTAACCCAAGGAATCCCCTGCATACAAATCAAAATCGTCAGCCACTCCCACTCCATTGTCTTTGTAAGAAAGAATCGACTTACCGTTTTCCTTAATAATTCTTATGGTGACTTTTGCGTTTTTAAAATCATCTTTAAACGCATGTTTGGTAGTATTTGAAATCAATTCGCTAATGATCAAACCTAGTGGCACCGCATCATCGATACTCATTAATAATTCATCCACCTGCAAGTCAAAGTTTATTTCATCACTTCCTTTTATCGAAAGTGTTTTTTGATTTCCAACCAAATCATTTAGATAATGCTTCAGTTCTACCATGTTTAGATGCTCATCTTGATAAAGTGATTTATGCATCAATGCAATGGCTTGCACTCTATTTTTACTATCCTCAATAGCCTGTTTAGCCACTTCATTCTCCATTTTCATGGTCTGTAAGTTTAATAAACTTGCGATGATCTGAAGATTATTTTTAACTCTATGATGCACTTCTTTGAGCAAAATATCTTTTTGAAAAAGGGCTTTATCAATTGATTTGTTTTTACTTGAAATCATTTTCGATTGCTCTTTAATAAGCGCATTAGCCTTTTGAGATCTTCGATACAACCAATAGACTAAAAACAGAACACATAGCAAAAATACACCTCCAGCAATCAGTAAATTAATCGTTCTGCTAGTTTGTTCTTGCAAGAGATCACCTTGTTCAACTTTTTCATTGGCCGCAATCAATTCTTTTTCTTGTTGCTCATTCTGGTATTTGCTAACCAGCTCATCAACTTGTAAGTCATACAATTGGTCCCTCAAGCTATCATTGTAAATTACGTATAGTTGATAATACTTATAGGCACTATCCATTTCCCCTTTTTGTTCATACAAATTGGTCAGCCCTTTATAAGCGTATTTAATCTCTTCTTGACTTTTTAATTGATTCGCTAAGAATAAATTGATATTGCAGTATTTTAAAGAAGAATCATAATTATTAACACCAAGAAACGCATCAGCTAGATTGTAAGAAGCCAATGACATATTGAATTTGTCATTCAAAAGAAAGTAAGTGTTAAATGCTTTTTTATACTTTTCTATTGCCTCTGGGTAATTTTCTTGAGTAAGATAAATATTACCTGTATTAATGTATAGGCCAGCCTTTCTAGTGTCATCAACTGAATTGAATTTTTCAGAAATCTGAATTGCTTCTTCAAAAAGTGCAGAAGCTTGCTCAAGTTGGTCCTGAAAATACAAAACGTTTCCTTTTCCAATTAGCGATGGAACCAATAGGGTTTTACTTCCAATTGCTTTGCATAACGATGCACTTTTATCGTAATACATTAGACTCTTGTCATAATCTTTTTTCAAAGCATAATTATGCCCTAACAAAGTGTTGACTTCGATTAAGCCAGATTTATCATCTATGCCATCAAAATACTTTGAAGCATTGATAGCGTATTCAATCGATTCGTTATAATTTCCTTTCAACCTTTCAAAGACGCCCAAACTGTAGTAAATATCCCCCAATAAAGACATGTCGTTTAGCTGCTTAGCAATGGTAAGTGATTGGCTATAATAAAACAATGCACTATCTGGCTTATTGGTTTGATAATAAGTCCCTAACTTTTTATTTATTGAGTATTTAAAGGATAAATCCTTTGTCTCCTCCAATTGAGATTTGAGTTTAGATACATCGAAACTTTGACCTTGCACAAAAACTGCACAAAGCATTAAGCAAATAAGTAAACAATATTGAGTATTTTTTTTCAAATCAAAATTAAACCTTAGAACCTCATCAAAGCGAACTTGTATTTACTAGAGGATTTGCAATGAGTAAAGATACTTTGAAAATGGATAGAATTAGAATATTGAATAGTTTTTTGTTTAATAAATTAACTACTTTTGTACTTGAATTATTATCAATTGGGGTCGACATTGGATTTGACAGCGAGTGAAATGATTCGGTAAGCATGTCGAGCATTGTGAATCTAGCTCGTAAATCTGAATTCTCAATCTCTTTAACCGGAGAAAACAACTACGCACTTGCTGCCTAATTACTTGATGTAATTACGCTTAATCCCATACAAGGTATGCGGACAAGTTGCCCAGCTACTGACTACCCGTTCAACGGTCTTTAGCAATGGGTATCGTTGGCTTGAACTAGTTGATGCTTTGTCTCGCGGCTGATACGAAACTAAAGAGAATAAGTTGTAGTTGGGGTGTTTGTGTTCAGGCTACAATCGAAAATTAATCGCAAAATAAACATGTAGAAAGCTCAGTTGTTCCTTGTTTGGACGAGGGTTCGAACCCCTCCGACTCCACTACAAAAAAAAGCCTTATGAATTTCATAAGGCTTTTTTTTGTTTTAAATCTTTCTAAACCAACCAATCATTGGAATGGGTACTGGGATAACTTCTTGATCAATTACAAGTCCTGCAAATCCAAATTGAAAAGCTGCATCTGGTTCTATTTGATATCTAATTCCTGGTGAAATCAAACCACCACCTCTTCTTTTTTGAAGAACTGTGGTATAATAACTTGTATTTGTATTAGGATTATAATTATACTGTTGTACTGACTTATATCCTATTCCTGGGACAATAAAAGAATCGAAAACTACACTTATTTTCTTCCCCACTCTTACCATTCCGGCACCAGACATCAAAGCCGCACCGCCACCATCGC
>CAJYBK010000047.1 GCA_913064955.1 uncultured Flavobacteriales bacterium | reverse complement strand
AACCTCAGCGGCGGTCATAGTACCAAAGGTATTATTGTAAATTCCTTCTGAGATATTGTGTTCTACCCACGGTACATGATTGTAGGCGGCGGCATAAGAAATAGTATTCACAGAAAACTGTTTAATGACCTCTGTCAGCTTCTTACGATTTTTAACGTCTCCTAAAAAAAAGATTAGATCTACTGAGTAAGAAAGAGTACGAGTCATTTCTTCTAACTCTTGCTCAATATTATAAAGAGCGAATTCACTCAACTCATACACAATTAATTGCTTAGGTTTATTTTTTAGAATTTGACGACACAACTCAGAACCAATCGAACCACCACCTCCAGTTACCATCACGGTTTTATCGGTAATACATTGACTCAACAACTCCTCTCTAGGTGGAACCGTATCTCTACCTAATAAATCTTCAATACTCACCTCTCGAATATCAGAAAATGACACCTTGCCATCTACAATCTCTTCCATACTCGGTAGCGTTGAAACTTTTATAGGAAAAGGTGTTAGCCATGTTATAACTGCTTGACGTTCTTTAGAAGACATACCAGGGCTAGCCAATAAAATTTCTTTAACTTGAAAACGCTGAATAAGCTCTTCTAAATCCCCACGTCGGTAAACCTTAATTGCACCAATTTTTTGATCATGTAAACTCTTATCATCATCAATAAAAGCAACCACTTTTTTATGCGCAACACCAACAAGACCATTCATTAATTGACGTCCCGCATCACCTGCACCAAATATGACAATAGAATCGGACTCATTTTTAAAACCAGAACGCCTTAGTAAAAACCAACGAATAATCAATCTTGAACCTGTTATATATAAAATAGCCATTAACCAAGCTATGATAAGTGCTGATCGCGGATAAGCTAAATCAAACATTAAAATAGCAGTAGACCAAATTAAAAAGCTCAATGAAACTGCCGTAAAAACGGTAAGCATAAAACGATGGCTAATATATCTAACCACTGCGCGATAAAGTCCTAATTTAATAAAAGCTGGAAGCGCTAAAAAAGGAAGGATAAAAATTGAAAGCGCAAACTGCTGCGGTAAATCAATATTTCCCAAACGCAGCCATACAGCAATTAATGCAATAGCAATTAAACTAAAGAAATCCACAACAATAGAAACAGCCCTTTTTTGCCAACGTGGCAATGGAACTAACCAGTCTAATCCAAACATTAATGCGAAACTCCATCACGCTTAACCACTTTTACAAAGGTTAACCAAATAATATAAATATCAAACCAAAAACTTTTCTTAGAAATATACTCTGTATCCAGAGCCACTTTTTTTTGAATCGGCAATTCATCACGACCATTAACTTGCGCCCAACCTGTCAGACCTGGCAAGAGTTTATCCACACCCTCTCGGCTTCTAAGTGCGATTAAGTCATCCTGGTTAAATAACGCAGGCCTCGGCCCAACAAAACTCATATCCCCTTTCAAAATACACCAAAGTTGTGGCAACTCATCCAAACTCGATTTACGTAAAAAGTGTCCAATTGGGGTTAACACTTTTTTAGGATCATGCAAAAGATGAGTCGCTACTACAGGGGTATCCATTTTCATACTGCGGAACTTTGGCATTTTAAAAATTGAATTATCAATACCTACGCGATCAGACCAATACAACACAGGCCCTTTAGAAGTGAATTTAACCATTAAAGCTACAAGAATAGCTGGAACAATCAATAAACTTAAAGCCACTATCACAAATATAAGATCAAAGATTCTTTTCATTCAATTATGCCTGCCTAGTGTTCTAAAAATTATTCTTCATCAAATTTGATTATTAGCTTTCAGGCTAATAAACCTATGTTAAAACAGCCAATTTACCTATTAAAAATGACACTTTATCATCCTAATTCTTTCACTTTCATCCTTGAATAAAGTCTTCGGTTAGGCAAGTAATCAGACACCTAAATCATAAAATAAAAGCATCAACTAGTTAATGTAAATAACACTAATCGTACATTAAAAAACGGATTGAATAAAAATTGAATGTACGCCCGTTCAACTTGAGCACGTGAAAAAAGTAGAAAAGCTTATTACAAAACTTCAGCAAGTTTAGAAGCCAAAACTGAATAGTCGTGATTTTTAAGTGCGTACTCTCTTCCATTGTCACCAATTTTTTTTATCTGAGCAGGTGTCATAGCCTTGATTTTAAGAATCGCATCCTTGATTTTCCCTGGATTTTCAGCGGGAATTGAAATTCCTGCATTAGCCTTGTCAACATAGTCATATCTACCAGAATATGAATGAATAATAGGTTTTGAAGACATCATATATTCAGGTAGTTTATTTGGCGCAATCCCAAATCGGTATATTGACTCATCTTTCCAACCAATATAACAAGCATCAAACACAAACAACATACTTTGGACTTGTTGTTTAGGTATAGACTCCAGAAAATGAACATTCTTTAAAGCTTTTGTCTCTTCAACTAATCTAAGTTTTTCTTTACCACCACCAACTATAACGAATGCAATTTCATGATCGTATTTCAATAAGTCAGCAGCTGCAACAAAACTATGCAAAGCATTTGCTACGCCCATGGTACCAGTGTAACCGACAATAAATTTATCTTTTGGTAAAGAAGCTAATACCTTATCTGGTAGAGGTTCCGCATTTTGTAATTCAGTTAAATCAAAGCCATTAGGAATCCAAATAAACTTATCCCTAGTCATGCCACGACAAACCATATGATCAACAGCGTTAGGTAAATTAGAAAGAATCACATCCGAATCCCGATAGGCTTTATCCTCAACCCATTGCATCAATCGAATAAATGGATGCTTGGGTGAATACCCCCCTAATTCAACGAGAGTAAGTGGCCAGATATCACGTACTTCAAATGCAAGTTTAGCTTTAAATTTTTTGGCCAAACGTTGTGCCCCTAAAAAAGAAAACAACGAAGGCGAACTAACCAAAATAGCATCAGGTTTTTCAGGTATGACTTTTGGTAATTTCAATAACTTCCAGGCAAAGGTAAACCAGTTCAGTACACGTTTTTTATCATGTGCATCAGAATAGTGTGGCATTTTGATCCAAACAAAATCAAACCCTTCAGAAACCTTTTGAATCACATAATTTTTATCTAAGGCAGGCGGTTCACGCAATAAATGTGTATAGCCTGCCGCGATTAAATATACTTTATGACCTTGTTTCGCTAACTCTTTTGCTAAATAATAATGTCGTCCTCCCATACCTGTTTCAGGTGTAGAAGCGTACTGATTAATTAACCAAAATGTTTTTGAATCAACCATTTAACAACTCCAAAACGATTCGTTTACGGTCTTTACATATACAATATGAACCAAGTTCAACAAGTTTTCGACAACTGTTGTTTGTTATAACAGACCACTAAAACCCTTTCTTTGTGCATAACTATGCTTCTGACTAAGAATTTTAAGATTAACCAAACGAGCTTTTATAAATTGAATTCAGGCGTCGTAAAGGCGTGTTGATATTCATACTAAGCTAGTATATAAACCTAACATTTTTTTCTCCTCGATCGACCAGTTATATTTTTCTTCCACTGCTTGACGTCCATTTTTTCCCATTTGTTCAGCCTCACCAGGATGATCAATTAAATATTTGATTGCCTCACCGATAGCTTTAGGGTCAAGTGGATCGACGCAAATCCCACACTCGGCCGTCTCAATAATCTGCTTCCAAACAGGAAAACTAGACGCTACTACAGGAATTCCTGCTGCCATATACTCAAACATCTTAACCGGCAATGCATCTAAATAGTTAATAGTAGGATAAAGGGTAACTAAACCGAGTTTTGAATCTTTCAAGATTGAAGCTATTTGGTTACGATTTAGAAAGCCCAGTTCATTGACTCTTGACCATTCAGGGTAATCCTTAACTTCGTTTTTAAGATTCATTTCAGAAAAAAGACCTGCCAAATTGAGTCGGACATCGTTCGCATAATCAAGAGACTTTACTATTTCCTTTATTCCTCTAATCTTAGAGAGTCCCCCAATGTAAACAACTTCATTTTTCTTATTCGACCATTTAGAAGTAGTTTTCAACTCACCTAACAAAGGGTAGTTATTAATATCAATGCTATTAGGATTTATTTGTAAAAACTTATCTCGAATATGTGGTGTCGCAGCAATAATAGCATCAAATTTTTTACATGCCTGATTTTCATACCAAGAAAAAACACTTGAAAGGAAATATCTTAGAAAAGCATTCATATATGATTTACTAAGCAGTTGCTTTGGCAAGTCTTCATGCGCATCAAAAATCACTTTTTTTCCACGTTTTTTCAGCTTTAATCCTATAGGCATCAACTCAGGATCATGTAAATGATAAACATCTCCATCCAGCTCCCTGGCTTTTTTATAGACTTGCTTAACTGTCTTTGTCATGCGACTTAAACGCCCACCAGTTTTATCTCCAACATCAAAAATAGCAACGCCATTTTTGTCCTCATATCCTCTTCCATCCGCAACTACCAACGAAACATCATAACCATGAGCAGCTAAAGATGAACACATCTTGATAAAAATCCTCGTATCATAACGTGGATGTGCTGATGAGAGATGAACAACCTTCTTATAATTCACGATAAACCTTTAACAGAACTTTTTCTTGCTCTTCCCAACAATATTTCTTTTTAATATTTTGCGCATTAACTTCAATTTGTGGATAGTCTAGTATCAGGGAAGCCTCTAACGCTTGAATAATACATTTAGAGGTATTTTCTTGAACCACGACACCCAGTTTGTAATTTTTAACAAACCTTTCCATTTCATATAGATTAGATGACATTATAGGGAGACCAGCCATCAAATATTCAAACATTTTATTTGGCAAGCAATACCTGTAACTCAAGCAAGTATCCTCAATGAGACAAACACCAAAATCTGCTGAAGCCGTATAATTAAGCAAAACATCTGGAGAAACTGCTGGATGAAAAAATATCGTAGACCAATCCCTTGATTTTTCGAGGATAACTTTTTCTAAAGTCCCATACCCCATAAACACAACAACATTATCATCTCGTTCAAGTTGAGAAAAGGCTTCTAACAAAATTTCAACCCCCCGCCCTTTACTTAAAGCCCCTTGATACAAGAAAATTTGCTGATCGACTCTAATGCCTAATGATTCACGAAATAAGTTTTGCTTAGGAACATGTTGATATAAGGGACAATTTAAAACCAAATAAGGTTTTTTGATTGCGTATAGTTTTTCATACTCTTTAGCAATTGATTCACTAACTGTGATAACTTCATCTACATACCTGATAAAAAAACGTTCTAGCCATTTTTTGAGTTGTTTTGAAATACCCTTGGAGCCATTTGTTTCAGTTTCATATTCATGAGCATCGTAAACAATTTTTACATCACCTTTTGTAAACGTCTTTAACAAAAACCCAACAGGCAAAGCATTCAAGTCATGACAGTGAACAATACCTATAAGATTACGATATTTACTAGCTACTCGAAAAATAAATTCAATGTACTTAAAAACCTGAACAATTTTCCACTTTGGCCAACAACGAGATTTTAGTTTCACTCTATGAACATTCAAACCCTGTACTTGCTCATGTTCTGCTAACTGATTCTCATGTAAGGCTACAATAAGAACATCATAACCCGCTTTTTGTAGCGACTGATTTTCCTTCAATACCCGACTATCGTTCTGAAAATTATTGAGAACAATTGAGATGACTTTCTTATTCAAGAACATTCCTTATAACTGGCTTAAACAAACAATATGAATGACTAAAGTTTTATTTCAATACTTAATATACAACTCTTAAAAGCATGCTTGGTTTCTTCCTAAACCCTAGGTGTAGCTAGCAAAATATTGGTAGAAATTAATTAAGTTGTACTATGTAATTTTATCATTTGAGCATAATTTTTAGTGGCTTCTTCAGCAGTATAGTTTTTAATCGTAGTAATGCTATTTTCTATGATTGCTGTCTGTGGAGTATTCCACACTGTTTGCAGCGATTGCATAATTTGACCTGACTCTCTCGGCGCTACCAAATACCCATTAACTCCATCTTTAACAACACCATCAATCCCCCAGCCCTCAGCACCGATTACAACGCACCCAGATGCCATCGCTTCCAAATAAGCCAACCCAAAAGTTTCTGGCGCACTTGGCATAATGAACACATTTGATTTACGCATTAAACCTAAGCATTTTTCTCGTCTTTTATAACCCAACATTCGTACACGTCTAGATAAACCGAGTTCGGAAATTAACTGCTCAAGATTTTCTCTCTCAGAACCATCTCCAACAATTGTGTATGTCCAAGGAATATTTTCGTCCAGTTCAGTTAAAGCATGTAATACTACATCAAGGTTTTTAAGCTTTTGTAAATTACACACCGATATGATATTAAGCACATTATTCTTAGATTGCTCTCTTTTCAAGGCATCTTCAATAGAAACAATCAACTCTCTTTCAATACCAGAAAAACAAACTCCTTTAACAGGATATCCGTAACTTTCAAGGTAACGTTTGATTGAATCTGACCTCGCAAAAAGAAATCGTGCTCTATTCATAATCAACTTAAGTTGATTAAGATATAACAAGTCCGTGCCATGAGCGACGTGGATAAATGGAACATTAAATTTCATTTCTATTAAACTCGCTATCTCTCCACCAATAGGCATATGAGAAACGATTAAATCTATGCCTTGCACGTTTTCTTCAAGAAATCTCCAATCACTTTTCGATGGTTTAAAGCCAAGCTTAGGAAGGTTGAAAAATGTTTTTGTATGGACTTTAACAGATTAAACATTTGTGGAATAATTGACAGGATTTACCGAGAAAGTACTCCAATAAATCAGATGTTTTGGCTTAAGCACCTTCTTGACAGTTACCCCAAATCGTTCTAATCCAGAAACTAGCTTATGAACTGCAAAAGTTACATCACTGGGTGTCTCGGATTGAGTTCCTGGATAAAGCGTGGTGATAACTAATATATTCAATTATTTTCCTAGCTTAGAAATTTTCAACTCTAAATCTTCAAATGAAGTTATTTCGATTTCATTCACGTCTGTATAAAGCTTTTCTGCATCATGATTAATATTGTGTTTATCAAGCATTTGATTAGACAAAAATAACGTCTTCAGACCCTCCGATGACCTATCTGTAACAATGGAGGCCGAAGGTAACGCCGTTATCCCTATTTCAACCTCATAAAAATTGCTAACTCCGGATTCTTTCGTACCCAATTGACATATTGAGTCATCTATTTTCTCTAAATAAGGTGGTATAAAACCATTTTTTAACGCGCGCTCTTCACAAGGATGTAAGTATAGCGAGAATGAAATTCGATTTTTACGGGCATATTCGTAAATGTAATTAAATAATTTAATTTCGACGCTTGCCCGATTCGTAAAGGGTGACTTCAAGTGCTCTCTTAAAGATTTCGGATCTTCAATACTAAACCCATTAGTCAGATTTCTTTGCCACCAACCTTCTGAAAAAAAACCTAACCGATATTTTACTGTTTTAGAAAAACCCTTCATCTTATCTATGTTCGTATTGCTTCCAACAACAGCAACCGAGTACTTCAAGTCTATATCACCTCTTTCTATCAGCGCTTGAAGCTCTTTTTCTTGAGAAACATTGCTTAAAACCATTGTTAAATTGACATAAGTTCCATACTTATAAACAAAGTTCAAAGGAGCATTACCCATATAAACAAATAATTGTGATTTACCAAAGTTAGAATTTATGAACAAATAAAATGGTAAGTAATAAGTGCTGAATAAATGTATTTCTTTTGGCGATTGAAAATGGATAGCTGACCTTAACCTAAAGAAATGATGTAATGGATATAATTCATACTTACCATAATCTAATAAAGACAAGAAACTAAAGAAAAAATTAGCGATTGCTTGGCTATAAAACCTAAAAGACTTAACGACCTTATAAGACTTAACCAACGTAAAAGGTTCACTCTTAAGGCTTCTAGATTTTAGTAATGATTTTGCCTCTTTATTTTTTTCGCAGTTTATGACTGTATTCCAAAAATAAACATCATCTTCAGTTTGAACTTTTAGCTGGTGATAAAATACATTTTGAGCCATATGATAAATAAACTTAATGCGATCTTTAAATCTAGACATTAAGCTCATATTCTTAATAAAACGCGTTCTGCCCTTTAAAAAAATAAGTTGGTCTTTATGCTTCTCTTTAAAGTAGAAGAAGATGACAACTTTGTAAAAAAAATATTTAAGCATCTATCTTAATTCGCTCGACAGTGCCCTCTAATAATTTGCCTTTGTTTACCTTTAGCAACAGGTGTAGCGCCATGTGATGCATCCGTATCATGAATCATCACACTACCCGCAGGCGCCGTAAGATAAACAACTTCATTCTCGGGTTCAACAATATTATCGACACCTCCGACTAACTTAGATGGATCTTTAGCGGATGAGCGTATTGCTGCATTTTTTTGTACACTATCTAATTCGATTCTCATGGGACCATTTTCAACTTCCAGGTCATTCAAATATATCCAAAACTTTAATGTTTGAGCTCTATCCCAATGTAGTCCGCCACTTAATGGTTCTGTTGTTTCAGGCGTATTATGAACAAATATCTCGGACATAAAATGAATTTTATCCGTTCGATTTTTATAAAAACGTTTAGTAATCTTATCGAAACTATTTACGTTAAAAAATGACAATGTTATTGGAAACTTAAACATGTTCTTCACCGTCCAAAGTGGCTTGACTCTTATACAAACAGCACCATCATGCTTATCGACTGCGTAAAACTGACTTTCTTCAGACTCAAAAAATTTATTATATTCTTTTCTAAATGCTTGCAAGGTACTAGAAGAAAGCGCTTCATTTAAGATGAATACCCCCTTATTTTTAACCTCTTCTGCTATGAAAGCGATATTTTCTTTTTCACTCTTCTCTTTATTAATTTCCTTTATAGCCTGAGAAACCTCTTTATTAAACCTATATTGCCAACGATTAAAAAATAAAAATTTTCTAACTATCATTTCGTAAAATCTAAACATCTAAATACATCTCTTATTCGAATATCTAATCTAATCAATTTATACTTTTAAAAAACTAAAATCATCTCTTATAGGCTTTATTATTGATAACTATCAAGTTTAACTGCTGTTCCCCGTTTAACAGCTAAACGAACCTTTTTTCCCAAAACTTGTTCAAGATACTTAGGAGCCAATCCATAACCAGGTCTTATACTTTTAACAGTATCTTCTGTAATAATTTCCCCTGCAGCCATATCTTTTACAAAGTAAAGTGAACGCCTAAATTTTAGATTCCCCAGCTCACTGGATTTTCGGCCATAATCCACATTGCCTAATGCGTTCCAAGCTGTTTTAGAATCATTGCACAAAGCTTCAAGCTCCTGAGGTTCAAGAGAGAAAGAGTCATCAGGTCCACCTCCAGCACGATCTAAGGTGACATGTTTTTCTATAATAGAAGAACCTAAAGCAACGCTAGCAATAGCTGTTGTATTGTCTAGGGTGTGGTCTGACAACCCCACAGGTATTCCAAATCGATTTTGCATATCTATGATTGTTTTTAAATTATAATCTTCAGCAGGAGCAGGATAACCACTGACGCAATGCAATATAGCTAATTCTTTACAGCCACCTTCCCTTGCAGCATCAATCGCTTCCTGTATTTCCTCAGCATCAGCCATACCAGTAGAAATAATCATTGGTTTACCAGTTTTCGCAACATACTTTATTAATGGCAAATCCACCGCTTCAAAACTGGCGATTTTATATGCAGGAGCATTAAGATCTTCGAGCAAATCAACGGCCGTATTATCAAAAGGCGAACTGAACACCGTAATTTCTAATTTTTTAGCATACTCAAATAAAGGTTTATGCCAATCCCAGGGGGTATAAGCTTCACTATACAAATCATATAAAGATCGTCCAGACCACAATCCATCGGTTAGCTGAAAATCAGGCAACCTAGAATCGATAGTCAAAGTGTCTGGGGTGTAGGTTTGCATTTTAATTGCACTCGCACCAGCTGATTTTGCCATTTTTATAATCTTATATGCGTTATTTATATCACCATTATGGTTTGCCGACATTTCAGCAATAATATATGGAGAGTGATTTATACTTATACAACGGCCATTTATTGAAATTGAATTAGTCATCTACAGCCTCTATGCGTAAAATAAATTTTCGTCCGTCCTTATAAAAAAAGGCAGGAAACCTTTCTGGATCACAAACCCTTACCAAATTAAACTGCTCATTAAGTGATTTATGAATATCAACTTCGCTGTCAGAAGGATACCTTTTGGGGCAATAGGTTGGTGCAATATCTGCATTTTGCTGATAAGGTTTCACTGCTTCAAAATGCTCAACAGCAAAGTCCATTAAATCCACCTCAGCATCAAAAAGTATTTGGTTAATTTCATCATAAAGTGCCGTTGGAGGGACAGAGATATGTAGTTTCTTCCATATAGCTCCAGAGTCAAAAAGATCCTCAGCTTCTAGCAGAGACAGTGTTATCTGATCAGCGCCATTTATAATACTCCAAACATGTGGGTTCCAACCTCTTCCTAAAGGCAAATCACTCGCATGGATAACCAATGTTTTTTTATACTTACGCCTTTCTTCAGCTGGAATTAACACGGAACAAGAAATTAAAAAAAGTAAATCACCACTCACAAGATCTTCTTTTTTTCTACAAATCACAATTTCATGTTTATTTTTATGCTTCTCTTGCCACTTAATTAACCACCGATTAACGGGGTGATTTTCAGAATCACTCAAAATTGTAATTTTCATAATAAACTTTCAGCTACTCGGCTGACCCCGTTCCCATCAACAATCAATGAAGACTTCCGGCTCATCTCTAGAAGGTTATTAGCAGCATACTCAACTTGCTTGCACACAACATCGTAATCCAAGCGAACATCGAGATTCAGAGCCCCACCGGCATTA
Organism: uncultured Flavobacteriales bacterium; assembly: GCA_913064955.1. Classification (GTDB taxonomy): domain Bacteria; phylum Bacteroidota; class Bacteroidia; order Flavobacteriales_D; family Parvicellaceae; genus Parvicella. The sequence goes on along the minus strand of CAJYBK010000047.1, from coordinate 6,491 downwards.
ACAACATTGTCGGCGATACATTCTTGGTTTTTCGCTAAAACCAACATTAAGCTCGGTAAACCCAGGCAGCAACGCTCCCAAGTGGTTGTACCCGCAGCCCCAATAGCAAGATCAGCACTGGCCATCAATTCTGCCATATTTACAGCATCCACATGCAAAGTTATATTCAAACTAGAACCTTCAATTTGCTCTTTAATTTTTTTTAATTGGGGTGCTCTACTCCCCATAACCACGATGACATCTAGAGCTTTCTCTTTAACAATACAATTTTCAAGCGCGCTGAGAACCTTACCGGTGATATTATCCTGATCAATCCCACCCATGGTAATCAGTATTTTATTAAGGGTAGCAGATTCTGTTCTACGCTTTAAACTGAAACTGCGCCACTGTGTAAATTCAGACCTGAGCATAGCATATTGCGCTCCAAGCAATAATTTACATTTCTCAGGAACCAGATTTTGATATGTTTCTGATTTGCGACCAGAGGTTTGATCAAGCAGTAAATCGCACTCATGCTTACGATCCGCCAGATCATCGATGACCATAAGTTTATGACAATGCTTTTTTAGCGGACTCTGCCAGCGATAATCAAGCGCATAATGATCAACAACCAGCCAATCGGGGTTAATTCCCTCTAAAATAGGTTGGCATTGCGCGGCATCTTGCTCTTGTGATGCCCCGAGCCAATCGGCGTGAAATAATGGTTGTGCTTGTGAATTGCTCAATAAATCACTCGTACCACTTTGATATTGAGTGGTATCTAATCTAAAAACAGAAAAGCCTTTCCGCTCAATCAACTCGATTAAATGTCCTTCGTGCTGACGACAAATAAAGTGGACTAAACAACCTTCCGTGCTCAACTGTTCAGCAAGGGTTAAGCAGCGCATCACGTGACCCACCCCCATTTTTACAGAAGCATCACACCTAAAAACAATTATATTATTTTTCACAGGCACATAAGCTTCCACCAAAATAACTAAATCCTCTGAGTAACAATATCAAAGAAATAATAGAAATCACTCTTAAGCTGTTCAGGTCTTTAAAAAAAAAGCGATTTTGATAGGACAAATACAGCATCATCTTAGAAGTTTAATACGACGACCTATCAATTTGACAAGTTTTTTCGGCCAAAGTTCTTTTGGTGTATAGGTATTAAAATTTTGTATTTCAACAAAATATTTTTCAAAATTGGCATTTTTCTTCCAACCAAAACTTACAGACTTTTGTTGGTAATGATTTCGGCGTACAAACTCCTCAAATGGAGAGCTTATCGCCGTCGATAGATGAGTCCAGTCTTTTTGGGTTGAATTAAAAACGGAATAACCAATAAATTTTTCACTCACCCGCTCCTGATTCAGGACTGAAAATTTTTGCGGATCAAAAAACAAACAACCGAAATCCTTACATACATTACTTAACTTTTCATTAAGAAAAGAGCTGGCTAAAACTATCTCAGGATTAGGAGTACCACTGCCAATAATAACGGAAGGTTGATACTTAAAAAACTGGGTAATAACCAAAAACAGCTTAAATCGCAATACCAACTTATTCAGAGCCTTTTCATCAACACTTAGTTGCTTTTCAGATTCAAAAACGGCTTCATTTTTTCCTATATCCATTCTTCCATAGGCAAGCCATCTAATGTCTGGCTCTCCTATTATAAAAGCCAAATCTAAACCACCACTCTTGAGCTTAGAAGCTGCCCTCAAATATCTTAAAGTAGTCGTAAAAAGGTTCAAATTGTTTTTAAAGTTATTCCTCCGACCTGGTGCCAAAAAAATTCGAGTCGCCACCACATCCGAGACCTTATAACTTCGAGTATGAGAATCACCTAATAGAGCTAACAATTTTCAACCCTGCTTTCTTTACTCAAAACAATAGATCTCAATCTTTTTAGGAAGAAACCCAACCTTATGCTTGACACTCGAAACCTCTTTTAATCACAATTCTTTTCCAATAAAAACCATGTAATATCATCTTGTGAAAAAGCGGGATCTTTTTTATAGGCGAAGCCATAATCAATCAACTTTAAGTCAGAAAATTTCTCCATGATTTCCCCACAAAAATCACGCTTATACAATTTACCAGAGTGGCCTCTATAGTCAATTTCTACTGGCTTCGGGTTATAGTATTCACAAATTAATATATACTTTTTAGAAAAATCATATAGTTTTTGATATACAGCTTGTAGCATTTCAGGATTGATATGAATTAATACGCCTTTAATCAGTGAAACATCAAACTTTTTATCCGACTCAAATTCAAAAATAGAACCATTAAAGACATTTTTTTCACCTAAAAAGGTTTTCAATTCTTCAGCGGCAGTTGCATTAATCTCAATACCGAATTGGGACTGATGAGGATACAACAATTTCAAGGCTCTAACATTCATTCCCACATTGCTTCCGAACTCTATTAAAGAGTCTACTTTTCCTGCCCTTGATAAGGCTTTTGTGAAAAAATTTAAGTTAGAAGCTAATAATTCCTGACTTTGATTTCGTAGTATATATTCATCTCCAAAACTGCCCGCCCAAAATGCTTCTTGATCTGTTTTGTAGTTCATTTTCTTTCCTTATGTTTAGTTTAAATCAGACCAATCTAGCATTGTTTCTGCTTGCAAATTTCGGTTTGTTCTCTTGCCTATGACTTCATCCACATATTTGGCAGAAATTCCAAGTCCTGGTCTTCGTGCTGAAAGCATTTCGTCTGTTATGACGGTATTCTCTTGTACATCTCGGTTAATATACAAACTTTTAAAGTACCTTTCACTATCTTTAAAATCCTGCTTGGTAGGCAATACCGTTGAGAAACCTAAAGAAGACTCCAATACTCTAACACGCTGCAGCCAATCATTAAATTCATTAGGATTTAATGCTTTAAAGTGTCCGTTTTCAGGGATCGTATTATCCACTGTCAATCTTTTCTCTAAAATATTAACGCCCAAACCGATGGACAAAAAATCTTTATCGAAGTCTCTTCCTTGAGGTGTGTAACCCACTGGTGAACCGAACTGTTTTTTAATAAATGGGATTGAATTGAAGTTCATATCTGTTGTAGTTTCGGTGTGAAAATCGTGCAAAATCAAAGAGCCTTTTCCACCCGCATCCGCATGCCAGCCTAATGTTTCCAGCAAAGAGGTTGTTGTAAAAACCCCTGTATCTAACATGAGCGGCTTGCCCGTTTTACCAATTTCCTGGACTAAGCGTTTATGAGTCGCGCTCCATGTACAGATTTTATGTATATTGACACCTATTTCTTCAAGGATGGCTACTGCTTCAAAATAATGAGCCGTACAAATGAACTCAAGGCCTTTGCTTTTGGTATATTCTGCAATTTTATGCCATTCATCTACTGAAAAACTTAACTTTAAGAACATTTCATACATATTCTCAGTGATTTTTTCACCTGTTAACGTTGTATACGTATATTCAACTGTTTTATCACCTAACAAATGCTCTGGGCCAATCATCTGAAATTTAACAGCATCAACACCCATTTCTGAAGCGACATCAATAAGATTGAATGTTCTAGATAAGTCGCCACCATTAGTCAAACCTAAGTCAGCCATAATATAAATAGGATGGCCATCACCGATTCTTTTAGAACCTACTTGTATATAATTTGAATTCAAGTTCAACTCCTTCAAGCTATTTGGTAGAACGTTTGGCTATTAAAACTTTAGTGTTTAATAGCCCTGTTATTTTTTGTATTCTGTTAAAAACTTTGCGAACTCATACTCTAGCTGGACATCAATATCCAGTGAGCGCTCTGCAGGCATGATATAGGGAACGATATCCATATGTTTATAGCCTTTACCTGATTTTAAGCCTGCTACATTGACAATTAGAATCGCTCCATTACTCCGATAAGAGACTGGACACTCGGTAGACTTAGTATTTTTAAAAGGTGAATCAGGAAAACAAGGCGCTAATTTTTTCTCCTTGCCCTCACCCTTAGTCAGCCAAGCGTTATACGGCGGAAATTCCGCCTCCGTCACACTGAGTAAAGCATTTCTTCCTGCGTTATTAAAAACTTCATGCGCTTTAATAATGTCTTCAACATCTACAAACGGGGACGTTGGCAATAACACTGTAATATCGTCAAAATAACAATTGTTTTGTTCGTAATAGGCTATCGCATGCAACATAACGTCAACAATCGTTGCAGGATCGTGCGATAAGCTTTCCGGGCGGATAAAGGGTACGCTTGCTCCAGCGTTTTTGGCCATTTCAGAAAGTTCTAAATCTTCTGTAGAAACACAAACTTCATCAAACATAGCTGACTTTAAAGCTTTTTCAATTGCGATAGTCACTAAGGGTTTACCATCCAAAGGAAGTTTATTTTTATTTGGTAATCTTGTGGACGCCCCTTTTGCTGGGATAAGGCAAATAGATTTGGTCATATCACTCAATAGCCTGTATTGCTTTCTTTAGTTCACTGACAACATACACCTGATCTTTATCCGTTAAGCCATAAAACAAGGGCAAAGAAACGGTATTCTGATAATAGAGCCCGCTATTAGGAAAGTCGCCGTTTTTAAAGCCTAAATTGAGATAATAAGGTTGTGTATGAACTGGAATATAATGGACATTTACACCGATATTACTAGCTCTCAAACGCTTAAAAACTCTTGAACGTGCTAATGAACTGTCTTGTGTCCCTAACAAAATCGGATATAAGTGCATGGAAGAATAACAATCATCACTTTGGCTTGGAAGAATCAAATTTTCTTGTTCAAGAAGTTGATCATACTGTTTTCGTAAAACTTGACGTCTAGCAACAAACTCATCCAGTCGCTTCATCTGACTAACACCTAATGCCGCTTGAATCTCTGTCATGCGATAATTAAATCCTAGCTCAATTTGTTGGTACGACCACTATCCATCAGAAGGCAAAACCATACCCTCAACCTCTCTAGTGATGCAATGGCTTCGAAGGCGATGCACCTTTTTATATAATTTCTGACATTTCGTCGTCGCCAGACCACCGTCTGCCGTCGTAATTATTTTAACAGGATGGAAGCTGCACTCTGTGATATCGTAATATTGACACCCTCCGATAGGTTTACCAAGATATTTTCCACCGATGGCATGTGATGCATCCTCGATTACTTTAAACCCATATTCAAGACTCAATGAATGAATGCGTTTCATATCACAAGACTGTCCTGCAAAATGCACTGGAATGACAATTTTGGGTAATTTATCTGATTTTTTTGCTTGAATGAGCTTTTCTTCTAATTTCTCTACCGAAAGATTATAAGATTGCATATCAATATCTACAAAGTCAACTTTGGCGCCGCAATACAAACCACAATTTGCAGATGCTACAAAAGTGTTTGGAGTGGTCCAAAGCCAGTCACCTTCTCCAAGCCCCAGAGCAAGACAGGCGACATGTAAGGCCGACGTTGCACTATTTACGGCTACACCATACTCCGCACCACAATAACCCGCCACTGTTTTTTCAAACAATGGCACTTGTGGGCCCTGTGTAAGAAAATCTGATTTTAGTACCTTAAGTACTGAATCGATATCTTCTTCACTTATGTCTTGCTTACCATACGGTATAAAGTTCTGCGTCATAACTACGGATTTTCTTCCATTACCATTTCCAGCAATTGTTCATGTGTTAACCAATCACTATTATTACCAGAATGGTACTCAAACCCTTGTTCGACAAAAGACCCTATTTCACCCAACTTATTAGTTTTAAAATCTGATTTATGCCAAATTTGAATCGTTGGAGTGATGACATAATGATCATCAAACTCAAAAGTTAGGTGACTATCATCCGCTGGGCACATTATTTCATGTAACTTCTCCCCAGGTCTGATACCAACTATCTTTTGTGGTAATTTTGGCGCAATAGCCTTAGCCAACTCAGTCATATACATAGATGGGATTTTGGGAACAAAAATCTCTCCGCCTTGCATGCGTTCAAAATTTTTCAAAACAAACTCGACACCTTGGCGCAAAGTAATCATAAAACGTGTCATATCTTCATGCGTTATAGGTAATTCTGTTGCTCCCTCTTCCATTATTTTTTTGAAAAAGGGAACCACAGAACCTCTTGAACCAACGACATTGCCATAGCGAACAACAGAAAAACGAGTATCTCGTCCACCAACCATATTGTTGGCCGCAACAAAAAGTTTATCTGATGCTAATTTGGTGGCGCCATAAAGATTAATAGGGTTAGCGGCCTTGTCTGTTGAAAGTGCAATAACTTTTTTTACGTTATTTTTAATGGCGGCTTTAATCACATGCTCAGCACCGTGAATATTGGTTTTAATACATTCCATCGGATTATATTCAGCCGCTGGCACTTGCTTCATTGCGGCGGCATGGATGGCATAATCAACACCATCCATTGCTTCAGTCATACGTGAAGCATCTCGCCCATCGCCAATAAAAAAACGCATGCATTTATCATTGAACACCTGTTGTCTTTCAAACTGCTTGATCTCCTTATCTGTCAATATGATTTTTTTT